>CAZVSF010000070.1:0-1619 GCA_964630195.1 uncultured Lentisphaeria bacterium | reverse complement strand
TATTTCAGTCTCAATGAGCAGGGAATCAAGAGGTGAATCATCACCGGTTAAATTGCTTAAGAGATGCCCATCCAATACAACGATGGTATCGGAGGTCCCGCCATTTGGCAATGCGAATTCCAATACCTCATAAGCACCTGCATCCAGGCTATCGTTATGGGCATAAAAATTTCGAAGCTTTATACGCAACACATCAATATCCAGCCCCATCTGGTTATCCAGCGAAATACTCAATTGATTCGTGTCTGGATCATCCACATTATCCTTAAAGGTGGCTTTCACAATTTGAACACTAAAGGCAGCGTCGGGTGATGTGGTATTTATGTCCTGAAATATGGACATGGTCGTATCCCGCATATTGAGCTGAAAACTATCGAAACCATCTATATCGATTGAAAAATTATAGTGGAAGAACGGATTTACGCCCATTGGAAATTCCAGGGTATCTCCGTCGTTTCCATTAATGGTTCCACCAAATTCAAAAATCAGGCTATCGTATAATACGACGCCATCAAGAGAGGATTGCTTGAGACTGTCTTCATTACTACGCATATATGCTGAAACATTGTCAAACATGTGATCGTGAAGGGTGTCTACTCTTCCATCGGCGCTTTTGGTATACACCAGGAGTCCGATATCTGATGATGTTAAGGGTAATTGACTATTTATTGTGGAAGATATCGACCCTGTGGAAATGGTCACGGATTCAAAACTTTCAATGGGAACATCGGATGACAAGCTCGATGGGTCAGGAAGTAATGCATACGCTTCCCTGATTCCTGGTAGTGGTGTATCAGGGACGCTAATTGTAACACCGGGTGATAAAACTGGCACCGTGATCGTACTATCACAATTCCAGGTCTCAGGAAATGTGCCACATGCCGTACATCCTCCAGCATCCTCCAGACTGATAAAACTTACATCAATATCATGGGTATATCCTGGCAGGAAAACATCTTGTGTTGCATTGATGTTTGTGTCAGCACTACCAAAGGTAAAACTTATGGTTTCTGAACGCCGGGCTGTTGGATCGTCACAGGTAAATGCTGGGATTGTGTCATTGGTGTAGGCTGGCAGATTGAATCCCATATCCGACATTGTCAGCACCGTATCAACGGGACCTAAATGTATTCCTTCGTCGAGTGTTGAGGGTAGGAGTGATCCAATATCAATGGGTCCAACACCAAGCGCCATTGGATCCTGTCCAGGTATAACGAACATGTCTTCAGGAAGCGTAATGGGTGGTAAATCGTTCTCAAGGGTAATGTAAAGACCCCCAGGATAATCTGCGAGCGTATCAGGAAGCAGGATATCCATAATTCCATCACCATCAGTATCAACGGAATCACCATACACCTGGATGGTTCCAGTTGTGTCTGACGTCAACAGGCCATCAAACGGATATTCATCCGAGACGAGAGGAATGGTTAGTGTAACTTGCCATGTCGGCACCACAACCTTGGTCGGCAATCCAAAATCACATTGCAAGACCAATAGACCCCACAACATGGCCAGAATAATTCCTGCTGACCTTTCTTTAAGTCTCAGATTTCTGATACCAAAAACCCTTCTCTAGTACCTGTAATGCTCAGGTTTAAAGGGACCTTCTTTCTTGATCC
>CAZVSF010000069.1:2051-14086 GCA_964630195.1 uncultured Lentisphaeria bacterium | reverse complement strand
CGACAATTAGACCTCAATTTTTACTGATATAACGGGGGGACTTCTGATCAGAGCTGATATTGTCATCTTGAGATAGCACGGCTATATTGTTGATCCACTTCCACCGGGTGGAAAAATGAACAGCAAGGGGGACCCTATCATGAAAAGCAACTTTCCATTGAGAATTCTATCCTGGGTTCTGCTTGCATCACCGCTATTTGCCCAGCTGGATTTTGAGCCCCAAAGTCTGGTCACCCTACCCGGCGTAAACACACATTATGATATTAGTACCGATATGTTTGATAATTGGACCGATTATTACCTCTGCTGGGAGAATCAATCTGATTCCTCTGTATTCACAATATACAGCATGGTCGTTTGGCCTGAATTAGGCGAACCTGAGATCGTTGCCTCCTCAACGGATTCGCTGGTGAACCCCGCTATCAACATGCTTGGGGATATTGTCTGGCAACACAAGGAGAATGGCAACTGGGTGCTAAAGCACTACTCCTCAGAAAATGATAGCATTCGGACACTCACCAACCCCGACGATAATTGTAGCCAGCCATCATTATCCAGGCAGCTTGTATTTTATGTACAAGGGGATAGTCTCATGTCACTTAACCTGAACACGCTGGCAAGCGTCCTGGTGGATACTGGCAGCATCTCAAATCCCGATGCATCCCCCGATGCGTATTCTATCTATTTTCAGGTTTTATATGAGAAGCAGCAAGAGGACACCACATCCATTTTCGTGGCTTACAGTGGTATTGAACATTCCATGCATATATCCAGACTATCACACAATCAGTTCAATAAATATCCCAGATTTGGCACCATGGGAGGGTTTACCTATCAAACACGCGTGGATAATGTCTGGCATGTGACCACTGACCTATGGGGTGAGATGATGGAGGGTATTGTAAATGCCACCAAACCTGCCTTGTTGACCATCCCCATTCCTGTGGCAAGGGTCGTTGAGGAGTATTTAATCTTCTACGAAAGTGACGCTTCGACTGACAATAAAGATATTTATGCCTATGGATTGTTTGGAATGAATCCAGTGACCAATATTTCAAATAGCCCCGGCAATGATCTCAATCCCCAAGTGACGCTGCTATCCTTTGATAAGGTCGCAGTATTCTGGGAGCATGAAGTGGAAAATGGCCGGGAGATCTGGTGGGCCAGGGATTCTCTGCATATTTCTGGGGGCGCAGTGGATGGGTCTGCTGCCGTTCCCAAAAATTTTGCCATTGAGCAGGCATATCCCAATCCCTTTAATGCTGCCATCCAGATCGACTACAGCGTAAGCTCTCCCTCAGCGCTGGTCATATCGATCTTCGACCTGTATGGGAAACTGGTTCTGAAGGAAATAGTCAACCAGAACGTTGGAAGTCATTCCTATTTATGGGATGGAGATGATGCCATGGGTCAGAGCATGGAATCCGGTGTCTACATTATCAATTTTGCAGATCACTTTCAAAGCCTTAGCAAAAAGCTTGTTCTAATCAAATAACTACACTTCGGTATCTATTCCCTCCATCCCATGGCTCCACCTGTCACCTGGGAATATATCTTGGCGTTTTATCTCCTTTATCTTAAGGTTGGGCAAACAAATGACAGATAGGAATAAATATGCGAGAAATCCAAAGTGAAATAGATATTGCTGCAAGCCCTGCCCAGGTCTGGAAGATCTTAACTGAATTCGAGAAATGGCAAGAATGGAATCCCCTGGTCAAGGAGGTTCATGGCGTAGCCACAGGTGGTTCCGAGATCAGCGTGCAGATGAGAGATCAGAACGGAAAGCAGGGTCAGCACTACACGGCTGTCATTACCACCTTTGAAGAGCCACGCTTTTTTCGCTGGAGAGCAAAAATGATGGCTGCTTTTCTTTTTACCAATGATAAGGTGTTTGAGTTAAAGGAGACTCCAACAGGGACCACGCTCCACCATACTGAAGCTTTTAGCGGTTTGATGGTCTCTTTATTCTGGGGCAAACTTGACCAGTATGTCCCCGACATGCTAAAGTCCATGAATGAAGCCTTAAAAAAGAGAGTTGAAGGACTGGCTGATAATGGGTGATCTTGAAAGAAATAAGGAGAATGTCCTGGCATTTTATGCCATGGCTTTTAACGATGGCAAGCCGGCTGAAGCGGTTCAACGGTATGTGGGGAAGGAATATATCCAGCACAACCCCATGGTAGCAGATGGTCCAGCGGCCTTTATCGAATATTTTGAAAAGATGGCCAGGGAGTGGCCCGACAAGCAGATCCACTTTGAACGGGTCATTGCTGAAAACAATATGGTTGTGGTACACTGCCGACAGGAATGGCCTGGAGATTCGGACTATGCGACCATGGATATTTTCAGACTGGATGATGATGGCAAAATTGTCGAGCACTGGGATGTCATGCAGGTCGTACCCTCAGAATCCAGGCACTCCAATACCATGTTCTAATTGGTTTCCCCCCCTAAAAAAAAGCAGCCGGACTCGCCGACTGCTTTTTCATAATACTCGTATTTTAGATCTACTTGAGCTTGAAGATAATGGGGATGGCCATTCTTACCGGGACGGGTTTATCTCGTTGATAAGCAGGGCTGAATGGTGTTTTCAATACGGCGGCCATGGCTGCTTCATCCAGACCCGTACCTGGCATTCCGCTTAATATGGTGACTTCCTCTACGACACCGTTGATCCCGATCAAAGCTTCCACGGTTACGCGTCCCTCCTGTCTAGCTTCTATGGCGATGGACGGATAAATAACATTGCGCATGATGGCTTGAGTCCCACCGATGGGTTCAGGCTTTATTTCTGCCATCCAGATCGGAATCTCTGGAATAATAATGGGTGGAGGCGCCTCCAGATAATCAAAGGGTATATCACCAATCACGATGTCAGGCAAATCCATATCCATATCATCAGTCTCGGATGGCACAGGAAGGGTTGGTCGTCTGGGCACACTGACTTCTGGAGGTTGGTAGGTGGCAGGAATGGAGACAAGTTTGACCGGTGGTGGTTCATATGGCTTTTCAAGAGCTACCCCAGTGCTAAAATCGGGTATCGTGTAGAAGGATAAAATAGCGACAACCAGTGTGACGATTGCTCCAATTTCAATGTGTTTGCGTTCTTGATTTTTTACCGATGCCCATGGATACTGCGTGATCATACTTCACCTCCAGCTGGTTAATGTTGTCTTCCTTTTCCTGCGGGACCTCCTTTCACCCCTGATCGATTATTCAAATCAATTTGTCGAATCATGAGTCGAAAATTCGACCTGCGAGTAATGTAACACATATTTTTGGCTTAAACCAAGGGGAAAATCAAGAATATCAATACTGAGAATCCTTGGGTTTTTGAGCCTTCATTTGGAATAGGGGTAAAAAAAAGACCGGATGTTAGGTCCGGTCTTTGAGGTAAAATCAGGGGTAGTGCTTAGCCGTTCTTGAGACGGAATACCACAGGAACTGAAATTCTTACCGTAACGGGTTTATCCCGTTGATAAGCAGGTTTCCATTTGATGGTTTTGATCGCATCCATGGCCGCTTCGTCCAAACCTGTTTTGGGGATACCCTTGAGGATGATGGTTTCCTTTACACGGCCGTCTTTTCCAATGGTCGCCTGAACGATCACCGTCCCCTCGATACCCGCTTCACGGGCAATCTCGGGATAAACAACAGCTTTTTGAATGGCACCATATCCACCCATGGGCTCTGGTGGTTCATCATACGCGATAAAAATCACGTTGCTTTCTGGAGGTGGTGGTGGTTCATCCAGGATCTCAAAATCTTCCAGATCGGTCTCTTCAATAGTGAAGTCTTCATCGATCTCTTCATCTTCAGATTCAATGGGAATCGATGGACGGGCCGGTGGTGGTGGTTTATCAAACTGCTGAGTCTCAGGAGGAATCTCGATATTCTCGATAGGAGCTATATAGGCTTGTTCTTCGATTTCTTCCGTTTCGAATTTATCAAAGACATAGAGAATAATTGTAAATAGAAACAGGACGACCATAGCGCCAATTTCAAGGTATTTCCGATGCTGCAGTTTAACCGAGATATGTGGATATTGTTGTTCTAGCATAATCCTACTCCCTCGGTTTGGCTGAATAGTTTAGTTTTAGCGCATTGGCTTCGCGAAGTTCCTGATGTATGTCCGTGATAATGTCCATCTCGGTCTGCCGGTCAGCTTTCAAAGAAGATGTTAATTGAGGATCAGCAAGGATCTTCTCATACATGATGGTCCGAATTTTTCCCATATCAATGATCTGATCATCAATCGAGATGGTTCCTTCTGCAGTAGCCCAGATGTGCGAGATATGCTTATTACCTTCCAACTTGGCAATCTTTTTTGCTTCAGGCAGGATCAATTTTAAACCCTGAAACTCACGCAGGACTGTGACGACCATAAAGAAGATCAGCAACATAAAGATGATATCTGGAAGGGATGATGTTGGGATCCCGGCTTCAACTTTCATTTTTCGTTTTAGGCGCATGATCTAACTCTCCGGGTCAGCAATGGAAATACGTGTGGCATTGGCCTGCTTAAGCTGATCAATGACCTCAATGTAGTCTTTGTATTTGCTGCGTGCGTCCGTTTTAACTGAAAAAATCATCTTGTCATTTGTTGCCAGCGAGCGCTTGGCAAAATGCTTCAATTCACGAACATCGATGATTTCGATATCACCCTCATGGCTGATGGCGATCTTACCAGAAGCATTCACCAAAATATTGGTAATGTTCTTGGGATTGACTTCAGTAGTATTTCCTTTTTCCGGAAGCACCATACCAAGACCTTTATCCATGTCAATGGTTGTGGTCACCAGGAAAAAGAGCAGTAGCATGAACACAATATCCGGGAGGGATGCTGTGGGAATTTCACCACCACTTCTCGTTCTTTTTTTCTTAACTAGCATAGTATCAGCTAACCCCGGTTATGGTGTTATTATTTCTTCTCCAGAGCTTCAATAGTGTCGATAAGATCCAGGGAAGTTTCTTCCATCTTGATAATCAGTTTATCAATCATGAATGTGAAAACATTCTGAGCAAACTGAATGATCATAGCAACAACCAAACCGAATAATGTTGTCAACAAGGCCTGGGAAATACCCACAGCCACTAATGCTGGTTGAATGTCATTTGCAGCAGCAATAGACTCAAAAGCGTTAACCATACCAGACACTGTTCCTGTAAAGCCAAGCATAGGTGCCAGCGATACAACAGTGGACAACCAGATCATGTTATTCTCAAGAAAGGACATTTCGATCGATCCAGCACTTTCAATCGCCTTTTCAACGGCAACTGTACCACGATCAGCTCTGGAAAGACCGGCAAGATAAATCAGAGGTACCGAACCAGGCGTTGAGCGACAAACTTCCATTGCAGCCTCGACACCCTGCTCTTTGAGAGTAACATCAATTTGTTTTAAGAAAGATTTGGTCTGAATGGTCGTTTTCATCAAGCTGATAAAACGTTCCACCACAAAAACTAGTCCAAAAATAAAAACCCCGAGAATCGGCCACATAAAGGGCCCACCGTTATAAAACCACGCAACCATCCGGTATTACCTCCTAATCCTATATAAATTTTAACTTGATTTGACCAAGCGCATAATCATAGTTTCATACGTATCTAAAGTCAATCAAATTCCCGCCCAGTCCTAGAGTTTCTAGGCAATCTGAGCCCTTATCTATAAATAATCTGCAGCCTCGGCAATTTTACGAGCCTCATCAAAGTGTTTGCGGGCTTCCTGGATCTGATTATCCATGAGTGTCCTTATCTGATATTGCTCATTGCGTCCCCAGAGCTTGGCTGCAAGCTCACTCTTGATATAATAGCGTATCGTTTCCTCATCCCCACGGATATTTTCCTGATCGATTTCGATATCTTCGATGGCGAATATCTTTTCATATACTTCATCCATGAGTGACTGATCTACGCTATAGTTTTTGTAAAAGTCGTCCCAATCATTTCCCAACTCAGGATGGAGTACTGCATAATCAGAAGCAATTTTGAAGAAAAAGCGAATATCATTTCGTCTTACTTTCGCAAGATCAGTTGATATGGTTGCCGGCTCTGACAGAAAAACATCGGGTGTAATGCCACCACCACCATAGACAGAACGACCCAGTTTTGTTTTGTACTTGGGTCTTTCAGCAAGGTGGGTCGTGTCCTTCCCATAATCTTTTTCATAGAGCTCAGCGTAATAGTCTTGTGCTTCACCCTTTTCGTATTCACGTTGGATCAGACGACCACTGGGTGTGTAGTATCGGGCCACCGTCACCCTCACAGCTGAGCCATCACGCAAAGGATACTGCCGCTGGACCAATCCTTTTCCAAAGCTGGTCTCACCTGCTACGATCCCTCGATCCAGATCCTGAAGAGCACCTGCAAATATTTCGCTGGCAGACGCTGATCCACGATTGATTATGGTGATGATAGGTAGTCTGAAAAAGGTGGGCTTATGCTTTGAATACATCTCTTCATTGGCATTTTTCAGTCGACCTTTGGTGGATAAAATTTTCTCTCCACCGGGCAGGATATAGTCCACCATCTTAACCACTTCATCCATATAGCCACCACTATTGTTACGCAGATCGATGATCAAGCGCTCCATACCCTGAGTCTGCAACTCAGTAATAGCCGTGATAACTTCCTTGGAGGTGGTGGAAGAAAAACGATTCAACAGGATGTAGCCTGTTCCATCTTCCATAACAAATTTTGCCAGAACACTGTAGATAGGAATTTTATCCCTGTAAATTGTAACTGGAATGAGATCGTTCTCACCCAATCTGGCAATGGAAAGATCGACGCGTGAACCTTTCGGTCCGCGGAGTTTATCAAAGACACCATCCCTGGTAATTTTATAGGCCGATTCATTGTCAATTTTAACAATTTGATCGCCAGGATGCAGCAAGCCATCAGAGGGAGAACCAACGATGGGTGTGATAACAGTGATATAATCATCAATGATGTCAAACTCAATACCGATCCCCTCAAAATTACCTCGAAAATTCTCGTTGATCTGATTCATACGATCAGCTTCGATATAGGTCGAGTGGGGATCCAATGCCTCCATAAGACCATGTTGGGCACCAACCATGGTTTTATCCCAGTCCACATCCTCAACATAGTTGGTGTTGATGATCTTGACCATGTCTTGAAAATCACGCCATTTGTCGTAAAAATCACTGCCTTGAGCAAATAGTGCCTGACCCGAGGGGCTTAATGCAAACAGCCCGAGCAATAAAAGTGACACTACTGAAATCTGTTTTAATATCTTCATAATCTTTATACTAATCCTTGTAACATTCCAAGGTTCCTGTTTTTAATACCGGCTTACAAAATAACGGCAACATTGAATTGATGAAAGCACCCATTTGGGGTTACACCCCTATTATACACGATTCAACAGGGAAATCAGATAGCGATTCTGTAACGAGAATGCTGGCGGGTTAAGCGTTCTCCCCAGTCGTTTAAAGGATGACGTATAGTTGGAAACGAAAGAATAGGGCTCGCAACGGAACTTCCAGAGAGTCTGCTATCACCTTGTTGTGATATAGCTTCCAGCTGCCTGCAGCAGCAACCTGTTCATTCCACCCGGCAATAGTCTTAAAGCCCATTGACCGGGAAATATCAAACCGCATGCCCAGATAGGGTTGGATAACCGGAGTCCATGCTGATAATTCGAAAGCCTGTCTGGGGGTGTTGCCTGAAACGATATCATCCCAGCTCTCATTGGCAGGGGATGAGCTGGCTACCATTGAGGCTTGGCCAATGCCAAACATTGAACCACCCAACAGCTTGAGGCGGGATCTTGAGTGGGTATTGAATTCAGCGGTGACACCCACACTACTAAGTACAAAATTTACGGTATAGTCGACATTGGCTGCATCCTGTGCTGAGGCAACGAACTCTCCCTGGCCGGCATACATGCCAATGGTCCAGTGAGGTGTTACCTCCCCAAACCCTTCAAAACCCGTGGCAACCATGCCACTACCATTTATCCCCTTGGTCTCAGCATTTGTAGAAAGATCAAAGGCTGAGGTAAAATTACTCAAGGCACCGAAAGCCGTCTCATCCAGCTCAAAAGCGATCATATATGAGAAGGCGGGGCCAATGGCACCATGGAGAACTGTTTGACCCTCGGCGAACTGAGCTCGAAGCGAACCCGTAACCAGGGCAGCAGACAAGAAAATACTTAACCATGTTTTCATTCTTAATATTCCTCCATGATCCTGTCAGACCATTACAACTGGTTTATCCCATCCTGGAATGTATGTAAAGTTTCACCTGACAAATTGTCATCCATTTCAACTCAAAACAAGTAGTTGACGCAATATACCATCTCTCATTTTTTTACACAAGTCTTTTAAGAATTTACTTTAAGTGTCAGGCTAAATTTATATTGCATACAGTGGCTTAGCCCAATAAATTGATTAAAAGTTTGGAGTAGGATTCAAAAGTTTTAATCGTAAAGAAATGAGTTCCCATGATGAGCAAACATTTTTTTAGCCATGTAGCAGTACGTCATATCTGGTTATTTCCCCTTCTGGTCATTCTAATGGCGAGCAATATTTGGGGTGCCGATCGTCTTCGCGATATAAGTCACCTAAAAGACCTGGGCGACCTGAATCACGACGGCAACAATGATTTTGGAGCCATTAGAAATACTGGCAAAAGTGGATCAGAGCTGATTGCCTTCGAAATGACGCCGGATGGAAATTTTAATATCACCTGGCGTTTTGCCTTACCTGAAAATCTGGTCGGAGAATGGGCAGATTTTATTCTTACAGATCTGAATTTGAATGGTCGACCTGAACTGGTTGCTATCACCAAGTTGATTTCCGCAACTGCCGGCAATAGTGCGCCCTGGGTATATGGGTTTGAATGGTCGGGAAAAGATTTTGACTATGTCCCCACTTTTCAATGGGGTTGGACACCTGATAATGGTCTCTATGCGCGACCGACCCAGATCAAGGCTGGTGATATTGATGGGGACGGACTAACCGAACTCATCTTTAGTCTGAGCGCGCCTCAGTCGAACCTGCTCATTGTGGAAATCAAAGGTGACCTTAGCTCATCAAACATCCAAATTGAATATGCTGGTCTGCCCAAAGAGATGTCGCTTGTCCCCTCATCCATTTTGGTTGCCATCAATGATGTCGATCATGATAAAAAGGAAGACATTGTCCTTTTTCAAAAGCGGGGTGGTAAATTACACTCTGCAGGTATTTCATCTTCAGGAGAAGATCGCTATACCACCGTTGATTTTGATGATATCACATTTGAATCCGGATCTGGCGAGATCGTAAATGCTTCAGGCATTGCAACCGCTGACCTGGATGGCTCGGGTTTTGAAAAAATTTATCTCGGGAGCTCAAAAGGGAACATCTACCATTATAGTTCAACTAAAAATAGTATGCTCTGGAACTCGTTCCCGGCACCAGTCAATCAACTTTTGTTTAGTGAGCTTGATGGCGATGGTATGCTTGAGTGTCTGATTCGAACTGGAGAAAGAATCCAGTATTTGGAACAAGAAAGCCGCGAGGGTGATTTTGCCAGCTTGAAGCCCCTCTTTGAACAGGAAATCTATGCTTCCAATGCCCTGCCTTTTCATGATGGTCTTCTATTAGAAAAATCGGGTCCTTATCAATTTATGGCCATTGCGGCCCATGAGGTTGAGGTAACCGAGGTGACAAGTGAACCGGAAGAAGTGGAAGAAGCTTTAGCTGAAATGGATAAGACGACGGCTGAGATTCCAGCAGAGCTCGTATCTGAACCCGTTGAGGAGGCAACACCACCTCCCCCTGAAATCCGAAGAAAACCAAAGTCCCCCGATGTCATCTTGCATGTTAACGAGAATTTTGTACATACGATTCCACGTCAGGATGAAATTGACCCTGGACAAGCCTATGTAAAATTTAAGACCTACCCGGAAGGGATGCGTCTTGGGAAAGATTTTATCCTGAGATGGAACCCCCATGAGGATCAATTAGGCTATCACCAGATCTCATATTCATTTGGTCAGCAATTAGATACCACATTCACCCTGTATGTGAATCATATTCCCGAAATTTTTTCGAATCCCCCACCGCTGGCAGAAACGGGGCAGCAATATCTGTATCAGGTGCAACTGGAAGATCTGAACGAAGAACAATATTTTGAGTATGAACTCATCTCTGCTCCTGCTGGTATGCAGGTTGATGAGGAAGGCCTCGTTCGCTGGCTACCCAGTGACACCCAGCTGGATTCACAATATGTTACCCTGAGTGTGAGTGACGGGTTTGAAAGAGTACTGCAGAAATTCACATTGTATGTGAACATATTGCCTGTCATCCTTGAAAAACCTGGTCCGGTTGCTTTTATTAATGAGCCCTATGTGGGGCAGGTTAAAATTCAGGATAAGAACAGTAATAACTCTGCTCGCCTTATCCCCTTAAGAACACCAAAAAGTATGATCCTGGAATCCTCGGGACGCATCACCTGGACACCTGAATCGCAACAGACGGGATTTCATGATATCCTGTTTGAGCTTACGGATGACATGGCGACCATGCAGGATTCATTCACCATATTTGTCAACACTCCCCCCGTGATCATTAGCAAATATGAAGAGCATGTACCGGTTGGAAAACCCTGGAACTACAAGGTGGAGGTCAATGACCCCAACAACAATCAGGATATCAGTTTTCTTTTATCTGAAAGTAGTATCCCTAATTTGACCATTAGTCGACGTGGACATATTACCTGGACCCCCACAGAAGCAGAACTGGGCAAACAAAACTTTACCATATCCGTTTCAGATGGCTTGAGGGACGATCTCCAAAAAGTTTCTGTCTATGTGAACGGCGCTCCAAAGCTTGGAAGTGTCCACGACACACTGGCAACGGTGGCAAGACCATACACCACGACCGTGCCCGTTACCGACCTTAATAAAGATGAAAAATTGAGCTTCGCTTTTCTGAATGCTCCAAAGGGGATGAGAATTTCCCCTACAGGTCATATCGCCTGGACGCCCACCAAGGCTCAAAAAGGCTGGAATGAGATCTTTGTAAAAGTCTCTGACAAGTATAGCTCTGATACTTACAAATTTGCAGTATACGCCAATGCCCCACCGGTGATCGTTTCAAAAGCTGATACAATGGCCATTGCCGGTCAGGAGTACGTGTATGAAATCAAGGCACTTGATCTGAATACTGACCAGAAACTGATCTACAAGGTATATGATGCGCCAAAGGGTGTGCATCTGGTAGATGATTTTGTGGTCAAGTGGACCCCTGGAATTGATCAGATCAACAACGCCCAATTCAAAGTCAGTGTTACCGATGGTTATATGACCAACGTTCAGAATGTGAAACTGTTTGTAAATGCTCTGCCAGAAGTGACATCTACCCCATCTCCTGTTGTACTTATGGATCGTGAATATCGCTACCAGATGGCTTCTCGCGACCTCAACGAGGATGGTATCACCTATACCAAGATCCTGCTGCCAAATGGCGCAGAGATGGATGAAGCTGCCGGTCTTATTACCTGGGTTCCCGATGGATCCAATGACGGTGCCAATAAGTTCATCATTGAAGTCACCGACTCCCGGGGCTCATCAAGTTTTCATGAATTTGAAGTGAATGTTTTTAAGGACCCCAAGGCACCTATCCGCCAGATGGGCGCATTTTTGATAACCCTGGCAGGGATCGGGGCTATGTTTATTATGAAATTCCTGTACTGATCCTACATCCAAACAGGATATGAAAACCCATCGAAATTCGATGGGTTTTTTTTATTAAAAATTATTGAAGGATCACAGAGACAAGCCGCACAAGATCCTGAACGGTGACCAAGGTGTCATAATTCAGGTCCGCGGCTGCCAGTAGCTGTGGATCGGGTGGGATGATTCCCAGAATCAGATTGACCAGAATAACGATATCCTGAACATTGACTTCATAATCCTGATTCATATCACCAGAGCCAGTCGGCCACATCGATGCCGCCAGAACAGCATGATGAAGGTTCAAGCGACCACCGGTCACGGTGATACCATCCAGGGAAGGGAGCGGGTC
>CAZVSF010000069.1:0-1951 GCA_964630195.1 uncultured Lentisphaeria bacterium | reverse complement strand
GGTAAATCGCCCATGACATCGACATTAACATTTACATTCGCAGTGGCTGCGATGCTCAGTATCCCCGCCTCACCCATGGAATTATACATATCATTCCATACAGGGTAATCCATGGAGTCACAATTGGCATAGTTTTCACCAAAGCTCGAATTGGTCGAGACCACGAAAGCACCTGCTTCACCATCCGATTGCAACCAGGCTAATTTTTGCTCCAGGATATAACTATAGGCTTCCATGGCGATAGCGGTCGTGCTGCTGGCCCCTGCCACGATCATCAGTTGAATATCCCAGTTTATACCGGCGACCTGATTGGTATTATTGGAGAGTGCTCCCACAGTTCCGGACACATGGGTACCATGGCTGGCATCTAAATTTGTTTGAGGAATCTCCCCATTATGCCCATAGGCGTTCCAACCGAGGGAATCATCCACCCAGCCATTTTCATCATCATCAATGCCATTGCCCAGCGTATCGCCGGGATTTGACCAGAGGTTTGCCTGTAGATCAATATGATCCAGATCGCAACCACCATCAACGATCCCTGCAACGATCTTTCTCCCCAGGACGGTAAAGCCTCCTGTGGATATCTCCCAGGCTTCAGGCGCATCGATGTCAGCATCCTCGGTCCCCGAGGGATTTCCATTTACATCAAAACCGGTGTTGTGGAAATTCCATTGCTGGGGAAAAAGAGGGTCATCAGGTGTGTTGCGAAGACTCAGGTAATGATTCTTCTGGGCATATCTGATCTCAGGGATACTCTCAATGCGGCGACGGGTCTTGGAAAGTTGGTTTTTACCGGTCGTTACCCTGAGTAACCACAAATTGAGCGGACGGCTGACCTGACGTACAATTTCCAGATTATCGTCCATGATAATTATTTCAATATCAGCCCTGTCAATCCCCTCGTCAAATCGAATCAGCAGGTCATTATCTACAAAGCCAGTTGATGCTGCATAAACAAGGTTTACAAGGAGGAGTGTCGGTAATATGGCTCGTCGCATAAAGGTCATGATTCACTCAGTAACGCTAAGCTAACCCCCCGATTTCAAGATGCGGGTGACACACCACACACCAGATTTCACCTAGATCAGTATTATAAGCATGAATAATGCGATTACATGGGGAATTTTAGCGCCAATCAGCAATCCCTGGAATCCCAAATTACATTGACGCGGATATAGCGGATGGTTTTCGGTGGTTAAAGACGATACGCGATGGAAACCTGGCTGATCCATCCGGCTGCGCCAAAACTCTGTGTTGCAGATTCGAAGAGTATACCCTGCCAGTCAATGGCAAAACCGGCGGAAGCCCCGGCAATAAAATCTGACTCCGTTACACCTGTCTGGAGATCAAATCGATTGGAGTTCATCCCGAGACGAACCGTAAAATTTGGATGAATGAGGACCTCCCCACCAAGGGCAAAACGGATCTGTTCATTGAAGCCATAGATCCCTTCTACATTGAGACGCAGGGGCAGATGAGAAAGAATTTTTGAAGTCCCGATGTGTAGCTGAGTCGGGTAACTTTCGATACTTTCACCCAATGGTACCGAAGCAAGATAGACACCAATCGTCAGTGAATCCTCTTGATCATGGTACACACCACCCAAATCATAATAGAAATCACCCCTGGTATCTCCATCTGCCACTCTGGTGTAGCGACCAACCCGACCACCCAAACGTCCCCATTCTGAGAATGTGAATGCATATCCCAAAGAAGATGACAGCTCATGAAAACCAAAGGTCCCCTGATTGGTCCCGACATCATTGGTTCTATCAAACAATCCATAGTCAAAATAGATCATCTCTGCACTGATCCGGTGGCGTTCCATGGGAATAACACCTGCGGCGGAGAAACCCTGAATGCCAACCAGATGGTTCACAAAGCCAAACTGCCCTTGAATGCTTTGGATAAAGCTGGCACTGGCCGGGTTGCCCTGAATATCAATATT
>CAZVSF010000068.1:0-14267 GCA_964630195.1 uncultured Lentisphaeria bacterium | reverse complement strand
TCTGTTGGCATTAACCTTTCTGGTCCCACCCTGTCCCTGCCTTCCTTCAGATTTAGCCGAGCATCTGCACCCATTATAAAGGTGAAGGGCAATCAGGAACATTGGTACAATAATTTTCGCTGGAGCTACAATAATGCCTTTAGCAACCGTAGAAAATGGAGTTATCTATCCTACGATAATCCCGACACAACAGCTCTGGATACTTTGCTCTGGCAGGAGAACATTGTGGATACCCGGACCTGGAAGCACAATTTGAGTTTTTCAGGAGACACACAGATCCTGGATGTGTTTAAGCTGGTCGGTTCCGTTTCCTATAAAGATGCCTGGGGTTTTAAATATCAACAGCCCCTTGAGGATGAGAACGGTTTTGCTCTCGTGGATACGGCTTCTGGGAAGATTGATACTCAGGAAATTGAAGGATTGATCCGGAGGGGAACATTTAGCACCAGCGCCAGTCTGAACACAAAAATGTATGGCATCTTTCCTGTTCACATGGGTTCTCTTCAGGCAATTAGACATACATTGACCCCCTCGGTTTCATTGAGCTATACACCTGATTTTTCAACAGATTTTTGGGGATACACAAAGACATTAACGGATACAACCGGAACAGAACAAAGATTCGATCGATTTGCCGGGAGTGATCTGGGTGCCACACCCAGTCGTGATGCGTTGAGAATGAGCTATCGGGTAAACAATGTATTTGATTACAAGTTGTTCAGAGACGGTCAGGAAAGTAAAGCTCAATTCCTCACCTGGAGTATGAATGGTTCTTACAACTTTAAGGCTGACTCTCTGAAGGCGTCCGATATTTCCAGCAATATGAAAATTAATCTCGGTAAAACCTTCCGACTGAGTCCAAATATGACCTACGAGATATATGAACGAGATTCCACAGGAACCCACAAAATTAACAAATATCGTTCTCCGCGAATGATCAAAGCCAGCTTTAGCTTCAGCTTCAAGTTACAGGGGAGTGCACCGGGTGGTTTACGATCCTCCCTCAGCAAATATTTACCTGAAGACAGTCTCAGTGCTGATTCAGCAGGGGGATTTGATTTTGGTGAAACTCCCAGCAAAAAGCTACCTCAAAAGCGAACGGTATGGAGCGCAAATTTTAATTTTAGTTACTCATATAACCATGCAAATCCCTTAGTGAAGGCGAAACAGACATTTAATCTTAGAACACCGCTAAGATTAAATCTTTCAGAAAATTGGGGTATTACCTATTCACCCAGCTTTGATCTGATCAAGAAAACAATGAATCCAAGCTCTGTAGGTGTGACGAGAGATCTGCACTGCTGGAAACTGAATTTATCCTGGACGCCTTCGGGACCATGGAGGGGCATTAATCTCACGATCCGCCCAAAAGCTACCCAGCTTCAGGATCTGAAAGTGGAACATACCTCCCGATATAAATTTTGAAAGTTCCTGACGAAGTAGACTTTTATTTCTTAAAACACAATCACATCTGTGAGGGAACAACATGATCAAGTAAGTGCAGAATAGGCGTAGACTTTTTTTTATTCGGGATTACTTTTAGTACAAGCATTTTAAAAACCATAAGTTCGGAGTGTCGATTGTCCCAAGTCATTGAGTTGAAATCTCATCCATTGGTCTCTCATAATTTAGCCATTCTACGCAGTAAAGACACGGACAGTCAGGGATTTAGAGAAGCGGCACATCGACTGAGCACCATGGTTTTGGTTGCAGCAACAGAATCCTTAAATACAATAGAGCAGCATGTTGAGACGCCCCTGGTAGAAACTTCAGAATTGATTCTGGCAGATGATATCTGGTTTATCCCCGTCCTTAGAGCCGGCCTGGCAATGGTGGATATTGGGCTTGACCTCATTCCCAACGCTCATGTTGGTTTTGTTGGACTTTACCGCGACGAAGAAAGCCTGGAGCCTCAGCATTATTATAAAAAACTTCCTGATTATTCCTCTACAACGCAAACGTGTTTTTTGATGGACCCCATGTTGGCAACAGGGGGGAGTGCCTGCGCTGCCATTCAGCTATTAAAGGATCAGGGAGCCACAGATATTAAATTATTAACACTGATCAGTGCGCCGGAAGGTATAAAAGAAGTCTTTGCAAAGCATGAAGATGTGGCCATTTTTACCGCTTCTGTAGATGAACAATTAAATGAAGTTGGTTATATCGTCCCGGGTCTCGGAGATGCGGGCGATCGATATTTTGGGACTTAGGCTTTAAGTCTGTCCCAAAAACGGCGGAAGGGAGGACAGTCCGGGCGGACTGCCTCCCCTCCTATCTCGCTAGTGCAGGACAGCGGAGATATCTTTGTCAGCTACCTATTCGATAAAGTCGGCCTCAGCGAACTCCTCGATACTGAAATCATTTTCTGGATCAGCGTCCATTTGTAGGATGAATTCCACAACCTTTTTTTGTGCTCCTTCTACCTGCTTGCGAGAAACGGGTCCTTCTTTGGGTTCATACATAGCCTGCTTCTTTTGAGGCAGGTTCTCTACAACCCTGTCACATAGTTCCTGATCCTGCCCCTTTAGTGCGAGAGCAATATCATCTATGTCAAGACTGTTAAATATATCTCTGAGAATATTATCCGGGAGCATGGGCACATTATCAAAAGTAAAGTGATGCTTTTTCACTTCCTTAGCCAGCTCAGGATCTTCCTGCGAGAGATAATCAAGGAATTGTCTTTGTTCTTTGGCGTCCATGGTACCTAATAAACCGGCCATGGCTTTGCTACCGCCCTCAGAGTATTCAGCCTGGGATGGAATCTGTTTGGCTTTTTCCCTGAATTCGGCAGCTACTTCAAGAACTGCTTCCAGGGGAACGTCTTTGATTTTTCCAAGATCCACCATGGCTTCAGTCCGAACTTCCGTCGGTAATCTTTGAAGCAGGCGACCCTGCATTTCTATGGGTAACTGTGCCAATAAAATAGAAATCGAGCGGGTTGGCTCTGAACGTATCAAATAGGCAAGATGTACTTCAGTCATACCTTCGAGAAAGGCAAATGGTTGGGAGGTGGCATCTCTGGATTCCGCAGCAAATTTTTTGGACATAAAGGAGAAATAGAATTCCTCAAGGACCATTTTTTTGGCTTCAAAGTGTACGTCTTTTACCAGGGGTACACGTTGGCGGACCGCAATAATTTCCTGATCAGTCAGATTAGGGAACAGTTGTCCTGCAAGACGTGCTCCCAATATATCAAAAAGAATTGCGGCTTTATCAATGCCGGCTAATTTTTTTGGAGTAGCCATTATTTTTGCCCCTTCTTTTTCTTTTTATTCTTTGAATTAGCTTCTTCCTCAACTTCTTCTGACTCTTCCTCTTCAGGTTCGCCCATATCCTGTAACCAGTCCTTGACAATACTGGATGCAGAACCAGGCTTGCTTACAGCGAGGGAAACCACAGATTTTTTAATGCTATCGACCTCATCAACAAGTTCAGGATCTACTTCTGGAGTGGGATCCGGTTCTTCTTCAGGCTCAGGTTCGGTTTCTTTTTCTTCTTCAGGTTCAACGGTAGCCTGTTGGGCTATATCAGGAGTTGGCGGCATCACAGTTTCCTGTCGGCGTCCACCCATTAGCGCCCCGATCACGATGGCAAGACCGACCAGTACAGCTGCACCGAGAATAACAAACCACAGGAGATCATTTTCCTCCTCAGGTATCATGGTGGCTTGCAGTCTCTGATTCTCAAGATCTTCCATTTGCTGCTTGAGTTTGTTTTCACGGTCTTGAATGGCTGTTCTTTCAGCTTCTCTACGTTTTTGCTCAAGCTCCAGTTTGAGACGCTGCTCTTCTTCCAGATCCACAGCGGATAATTGATTTTTGAGATCGTTAAGCTGTTCACTCAGAAGAGCCAAACGTAATGAATCCTGTCTTAAGCGATCCTGAGCCTGTGCTTGTTGGGCTTCGAAAACCTCTCGACGTTCTGCTGCCAGACGGGCTTCTTCTTGCTCACGTAAGTCTTTTAATTCTTCCTCGCGTCTGGCAATGCGCTCTTCCTCCTGTTGACGGAGTTTGGCAAGTTCAGCTTCATGGGCTTTCTGCTTCTCGGTCTCTTCCTGTCGAATCCGAGCCATCTCAGCGTCACGGGCCTCTTTGTTCGCCTGGTCCAGCTTCATTTGCTGTTGCTGAGCTTCCAGCTCTTTGATCCGTTTGTTTTCAGTATCCTCTTTTTGACGGGCTTCGATGGCAGTCATTTTTTCGGCGATAGACTTGAGCAGTAGCTGTTCTGTATCCGGCTTATCCTTGTTGGTGCCTTGAAAGTCAGCTGTCATGACTTGCAGCTTATCACCACGTTCGCGATTGAAATGTGCAGCGACCATGGTCACCGTGCGGATATTCTCAATTATCTGTGGGGAAATAGGGTCTTCAAGGATGACCGTTAATTCCATTTTCTTAACAGTTAGATTCGGACCACTAATACTTGCAACAGTATGGCGAGACAAATGTGGGTTCTTACTTTCGGTATAACTGACCAGTTTTTCATCAGCCAATTTCTTTTCAGAAACACTTTGCAGATCTTCTTCCAGAATGACCTCATTTTCATCAAGTGACAGATTCGCCTCTGCGGCAATTTCTCCCTGCGTTGTATCTGGAATATCAGCCACGTTCTCCAGATCCTCAGCTGCTGCATAGACCACATCCTCGCTTTTGTCATCTTCGACAGGAACTTCCTCTTCGTATAATTCAAATCCCGGGGATTGAATCCCTGGAAAACCAGGAATATCAGAGGGGAGGTCTGTTTTAATAGGACGTTTTTTTAGGACAGTACGTGTTTTTTGTGAACCTTCAGGGGCTTCCGTTAAAGATGAAGAATTGGCGATACCAGGTGTTTTACTCAAGGATTGTTTGAATATTTCCTGTTCAGGACTGATCTTTCCCTTTGGTGTTCCTGGGGCCTCATAGATCGTTGTATATTTTTGTGTTGGCGTTGCTTCCATGACGACATTGACATTCACGATAAAGTTCTCGTGACGCAGGATGCGATAAACAGCATCACTCACTCTTTGGTGGATGGTATTCTCAAGGAGAATTTTTTGAGAGAGCACCTCTTTATTGGTGTCTGGCAAAGCGAACACCTGAGAGATCAATATCAGCGTGGTAATAATACCGCCTGTAATGATTTGTTTAAATGCTGGATACTTCATAAGCTTCTCCTCGTTTCTAGCGCTGGTCCTAATTAACCGATCGTTAGAAATGTTATATCAACGCGTCTATTCTTCGCTTTATTCGCCTTCGTATCGTTTGCGACCATTGGCCTTGTTTCGCCAAAACCGATTGCCCGGAATTTATCAGCAGCAATTCCCTGCGTGGTTAAATAGCGTATCACTGCACTGGCTCTGGCAGCTGATAGCTCCCAGTTGGAAGGAAACTGACTGGACCGGATCGGGTCATTGTCTGTATGTCCTTCAACCGCTATGGCATAAGTTGCCTTTTCCATGGTACCGACCAACTTCACAAGAAATGATTTAATTTCATTTGAAAGGGTTGCAGTTCCTGAAGCAAAGGCAAGATCGCTGGCAATTCCCAGAGTAACACCGCGGGCATCCATTGATACTTTTACCTGACTCTGGAGTTCTTGCTCGACAACTAATTTTTTTACTTCTTTGTTGATTTGACTCAACGAAACTTTTTTGGTCTTCTTGGTTTTGTCCTTTTTGGTTGAATCACCAAATTGCTCCAGCTTCACTGGATCCAGGGTGGACATGGCAAAGAGGAGCACGAAGAAAGTCATGAGCAAGGTCATCATATCAGCAAAGGTCGTTAGCCAGCCGCCTTCATCCTGTACTTGCTTCTTTTTTGGTGCGATGGCCATGCTATTTAGTCCTCATATACCCTGTCACGTGGAGCCAGATATGAGTTCAGAAATTCTCTTACCAGGATGGGGTGTTTTTTCACTTTCAGCATGACAATCCCATCAATAATCATGTTCTGAGTGATATTTCGTTTATCAATTCGGGAGCGCAGTTTTGCGGCTACAGGTAAAAAGAAAAGATTGGCAAAGAGTGCACCATAAAAGGTGGTGATCAATGCAACACCCATAGCCTGTCCGAGTTTTGCTGCAGGATCATCGCTACCACCATCACCGGCTGGAGCTCCCATGGCAAAAAGCATGGCTACCAATCCAACCAGGGTTCCAACCATACCAAAGGCAGGGGAGAAGACCCCCATGGTTTTAAAAACATTTGCTTCAGCATCTTCACGCAATTCCCGATTTACCACCCGGGTTTCCATGATCTGGCGGATATCTTCTTCAGGAAGTCCATCAATGATCATCTGGACGCCATCCTTCATGAACCAATCTTTGACACCATCGACGGCTTTTTCAAGATCTGCAGTACCTTTTCTGGCAATACCTGCCAGCTCAACCAATTCGCGAAGCGTGTCACTATCGTTGTGATTATCCCCCTTGAATACCGCCCAAAGGTTGGTATACAGTGAGAGTACCTCTTTAACAGGGAAGGCCATGGCTGTAGCAGCAATCGTACCACCCAACACAATCATGAGCGACTGGAGGTCCACAAAGGTCATCACGCCGTTTGGGAGCGCCTGAGATACACCGAAGACGGCGTACCCGATCAAACCTGAGCCAAATAATAACCCTATAATGGTTGCAAAATCCATAGACTAATCCTTTTCCTGTTAATCCCTTGCAGAAACAGCTGATCTCAGCCGATTCTCATTTAGAGCACGCAGGATATTACGTACTTCATCATATCCGGGGTCGATCTGAAGTGCTATATTCCAGTTAATGGTAGCCCTGTCGATCTGATTTAATTTGTAATAAATGGACCCCCGTCTGGCATAGGCTAAGGCCAGGTTTGGATTGTACTCCAATGCCTCATTGATTTCAATCAGAGCGTCATCATATTCCTCATTGTAGAAAAGACGCAATGAACGCGAGAGGTGCTTCAAAGCCTGATTGATCTGGGCATCCGAAACATGGCGTGCCAGTTGCAAGGAGGCGACGGAATCTTCCAAGACCTGATTCCTCTGTTCGAGATGTTCCACCATGCGATTAAGCTGATGGATCTCGGCGCTTGACATTCTGAGAGAGTCGCGTAAAACTAATAATTGACGTTCCTGGGCCTTATGCCAGCTGGAATCAATCACAGTGCGCATGGGCAAACCTTCTTCTGTGACCACACCTGAGACCTTAATACCACCTCGTTGCTTGCTGGCAGCAGATTTGACGCGAGGCAGGAAATAATCCAGCCCAATTCCTATGCCGGGTGGATTTTCTCGATCCTCACCTAAATAGGGTAGATTCTGTAAATTGGAAAAACCAAAATTGATGTGATATTCTTGAGTCAGAGGTAGTTTGACACCAGCATTGATGCCCACACCATCCCATTCCAGGATGAAATCAAGTCCACCTCGATCAGCCATGATATTGGTGTTTAGCAGCAGACCAAGAAAGAAACCCAAACTGTTGGCTTTTGCTGTTTTAACCGTATCCAGACCGGTAATGGTTGTATCGTATTTTCCAAAGTTTGAACCATATCGTCCCGATCCGATTCCCAGATAAGTTTTCAAATTGTATTCAGAGAAGCTGTTTTCACGACTTAAGAGCATATAATATGAAAGATTACGAACTTTCTCCTCGATACCTGATGTATCAGATGTGGCAGTGCTTACGCCGATGTCATTCACACCGATTCCTACAGCGGTTTCACCATATGTCAGCAGGCGATTCTGAATGTGTAGAGAAATATCATTTGAATTACCATCAGCACCTGACTGGATGGCAGACAAGCCCAAACGGAAATCTCTGGTAATATCTGTTTCCAGAAAGAAACCCTTGTTCCAGAATTCAGTTTCGAAAGCCCCCCGGGTGGACTGGGCAGCCACACCAAGCCTTAACAGATAAGATTCATTATAGAGACTTGACGTAGGAATATGCATCATTGCTCCAGGTCTTGAATAATTCAAAGAAGTTTGTCCATAAACCGATATGCTGGTCGCCATGACAACTAACAGCAGTATATGTTTTAATGTTTTCATATAATGATCTCCAGGATCAGCCTCTTCTCTCGTATCATTCCTGTGCAAATCTTCTGGCCAGAGTTAAGTACTCACTTCCGGGGTGACGAGAAACCAGCTCTTGAAATGCCAGCTTCGCCTCAGGAAGACGACCCTTGTTTTTGAAGGCCAGACCGATCATTACCAGAGCATCGTCCAGCTTATCAGAGTTTTCAAAACGTTGTACCTGCTCCAAAGCGCTTATCGCTTCATCATAGAGACCTTTTTCATAATAACAGCGCCCAACCCAGTATTGAGCATTTGCACGCATGGTCTCATCAACACCACCCTGGACGATATTGTTAAAATCTTCAATGGCCTGGTAGTACAGTTCCTGATGATATTTGGTAAGTCCGCTTCTGTAGGCGGCTTGCTCTTCCTGTTCTGTCAACGTTGGACCTGTGGACGGCCGGGCAATCTGCCTGGTTACCCTCGCATGTTTCCAGGGTGTATCCAATTCTGCAAAGACGCTATCTGAGATGTTGCTTTCAGCCGGCGCTAAACCAGAGGTCTTGCTGGCAGTTTCCTGCTCATCAACCAGAGAAGTGATTCGGTTGCTCAGCAGAGCCTTGTCCGTCTCATTCGCAGCTTTTATCTGGGCGATCTCGCTTTGTAAGCTATCTATAATGCTGGTCTGATGCCGAAGTCGGATCTCAGTTTCAGCCAATTTGTGCTGATAGCGGTTTAATTCTTCTTCGAGCTCCATTTGTTGACCCAGGAGTTCAAGTGAATCACCGTGCGCTTCCTCAAGCACAGGGGTTGATGTCTGGTCGTCATCAATCCTCAAGCCAATATCATAGAGCAAACTTCCAGCTGCGTCTTGACCAAAAACGGTGAGGCTTGTTAGAAGCAATCCCAGGATGATATATGTGCGCAACTGATGCATGATACTAATTCTGGCCATTTCCCTTTAAAAAATCTCTGGCCTGGTTGGCCAATTCGCTATCCGGATATTCCTGGATAAAACGAGCCATGTTTTCCCTGGCTTTCATATAACGACCAAGCTGTTGATAGCTGATGGCTATTTTGAAAAGCGCATGATCGCTTTTATTGTTTTCAGCAAAAGTGAAAACCTTTTCAAATTCAGTAATAGCAGACTCAAAATCTTCTAAAGAGTAATAGCATTCACCAATCCAATATTGAGCATTGTCTGCATATGCACCTGTTGGCTCTCGTTGGATGAGAATGCGGAATTCCTGGATAGCTTCAAGAAAGTCATTATTAAAATAGTTGTTCAACGCATCGTTATAGGCCATGCGATAATCTGTATTCAGAGTATAACCACGCGCTTTAACAGGAACTGGGGCAGGTGTAGTTTCAGGTTCGCGTTCAGGTGCTGGATTTACATGCAGGGTTGTCCTTACTTTTACTCGTGCTGGCTTCTGTTCTACAGGACCTGTATCCGTATCAGCCTTTAAATCCACCTCTGTATGGGTTGCAAGGGCTAGCTGTTCAATTTGAATTTCAAGAGAATCGTTTAAAAACTGCAGATTCTTCATCCCCATCTTCAAAGAATCAATTTCTCTGATCAAGACATAAATATTGCCCCTGAGATTAATGATATCCGGGTCTCGAGGTGTTGCCACCACTTCAATGACAGGTTCTTCAGCCTTTTTATCAAGAAGGGTCTGATAGACTGCAATCTGAGTATCCATGGCCGCTATGCTGGCACGCAATAATTCTACTTCTTCCCTGGATTCACGGAGCTTGACCACCTCTGCCGAGAGAGCCTTCATTTGAGACTGCATTTTCAACTGCTCGATACTGGGAGCAGGTGCAGCGGGCTCTTTCGGTGTACAGGCCATGAGACCTGAAAGCACCAAAATGCCAAGGGGTATTATGGTGGTGTGTTTAAATGTCATGCTCTTCCCAGTCGATGGAATAGCTGTAGCCTATAAAAGTACCAAATGAATTGGGAACGTATAATTCGAATTCACCACTGGCTCCCGGGAACAGCGAGGTATCTGTGTTGACACCACTTGAGAACACATGATGGGAACCCTTCACAAAAGCTGTGAGTTCTCTGGTATCCCCACTCCAGTTAATTCTGAATAGAAAATTTACTTTCACAAAGTCAGCCCGGCGACCACCAATATTTTTTACAATACCAGACAGGATGGTATTACCACTACGGTCCTTGCGCTCTTTGATGCTTCCTGACAGCACAACATTTCCCGTATATTTGCTATCTCGCGTTTCACCTTTTACATCCTGAGTACTGGCCATATTAGCACGGTCACCATTGATATTCATGGGAGCACCACCTCTACCCGCAGCATCCCCCCCTGAAATAGCAGGAGCTTCATCAGATGTAGGAATATTGTCCACGATGCGTACTACCTGATCTCTCGAGACCGAAAGAACCCCAATAAGGGTCTTTACCTGGATATTGTCCTTATCCTGGTCAATCACATCACCGAATAGCTTGGTACCATTCTCTAAATGTACTTCCTTACTATATATACTTAACGGGTTGGTCCAGACCTCACTCTGAGTTTGGAGCTCAGTCAATTTCTTCTTAACATATTTTAACTCGGCAGCCAGACGTTTGACTTCATAATTAATTTCGCTGGTGACGAAATCAGCAGACTCGCCTGCTTCCGGCTTTTTATTTCTCAGTTGATCAAGATTGTAGATCAAGTTATCGGCTTGTTCACCACTCTGCCAGGCAGACTCATCCGTGCCCTGTGCATCTACACCTGCAGCTTCAGCGCGATTCAGTGAATCGCCTTGTGCTGTCGTTTTGTCCCAGGTTTCTTCTTCCGGTTTTGATTTACCACCGAACATTGAGCACTGTACAAACGTCAGTGTTAGAGCCAATAACAGTACTTGTAAGCTGTATCGCTTCATACGCAGCCTCTTCCGACTTTACATCGCTTCCAATTTTATGCGGAGTGTAACCTGTCCTGCACCGCATTCGTGAAGAATTTAGGGAGCAGTTAAAATCTTGTCAAGAAAATACAACTGTTTTTTAGGCACTTATAGCGACTACTTAACAAAATGCTTTAAGTGATACCATATATTGTGGTTTTAAATGAGGAGCTTTCCGTATATTGTGGAAAAAAAGGGTGAAAAAGGGCGATTTCGAACAAAAAAATCAACTAGTTAAGTGATTATTTTGATTTTTTAGCAAAATTTTTGCCTGGGCGAGGGCAGGCGACGAAGCCAGTAATTTTGGAATATTTGAGAGGGCTTTTCGATAAGGTGCCCAGGATGCGGTTTGAACGGCATTTTCGAAAATAAGCCACTGAAAGGCATCATGTTCGTGATTGAGGACAGGATCCTTATAATCAACTTCCGCAATAAACGCAGGGACATGTATGATCTCATCTGATTGATGGAGGTAATATGAAGATACAATATCCAGAGCGTAAAAGTGCCTGGGAGTAAAACCAGTTTCTTCCTCCAGCTCGCGTATACCTGCCTCCCAGGCCGTCTCACCGCGCCTTATCTTTCCGGCAACAGGTTGCCAGATTGAGGGGTATGTGTTTTCGGGTGCGCGTCTTAATAAAAGATATTTCAAACCCCCTTGTGTTTGCGCATAGGGAAAGACATCAATGTATTTCATCAGGAATTACCCTCTTCTTGGATTGCGTGCTTTGTAAAAATGACCACGGAATCATCGATAAACTCTAATTGCGCCCCCCAATGATGGGCCAGCCAGGTCATGGTTTGCCTTGAAAAAAAGATAACATGGGTGGGATCTTTTATATAGTGCCAATTTTTAAAGTCCTGTTCAGAATTACGCAGGCTTGTCATAATACCCAAATAACCCTCTGGCTTGAGGCAACCCCACAGACGATCCAGATCCCCGATGGGTTTATGAAGATGCTCTACAACCTCGGTGGTAGTAATGAAATCATAGCTGCTGTTGAAGACGGATTGATCTGGCGCGTAGAAAGGATCATAGAGCGACATGTTGTGTCCCTGTTCCTCAAACATCCGCTGGAGGAGTGGACCGGGTCCAGAACCAAAATCCAGACCCCTGCAGCTTGAGTGGAGACGCTGGAACATGGGGTCACTCATTTTTTTTAGAAAAGCTCTATAGCCAGGATCTTCCAGATCATTTTGATGAAGCTCATAGCGATTGAATTCCTCCTCAATGCTCAAATGGCTATTTGGGTGGGCAAAGACCAGGTCACAGCTCCGGCAATGGAGGTATCCACGCGTAGCATCTGTATGAAAGCGAGCGGTATCTGGATTTGAGCAGAGTGGGCAGTTCGTTTTTGTCTTTAGCGTCATAATAAAAAATCAGGCCAGGATTCGAAGCCTGGCCTGATCATTAAAAGATTAAAGTTTAAGAAAATTAGAATGGCAATGGCTCATCGTCATCACCACCAAAAGGGTTGCCGCTGGGAGCGCCGCCACCAGAAGGAGCACTACCCCCTGAGGGGGCTCTACCGCCACTGTAGCTGCCACTACTTTGACCACCACCACCTGCAGAACCAAGTGAGGTGACAGCATTTGCGATAACTTCAGTCGTGTTCATCTTGACACCATCTTTGTTTTCCCAGGAGCGTGTCTGAAGGCGACCCTCTACATAGACCAACGCACCCTTGTCCAGGTAGTTGGCAACAAATTCTGCCGTTTTTCCGAAAACCACAACCCGCGACCATTCGGTCTCGTCTTTGTAATTTCCATCCCGGTCCTTGCGAGACTCGGTTGTCGCTACGCTCAGATTGACGACAGCCATTTGGCTTGTAGTATATTTCAGCTCGGGTTTTTGACCGAGACGACCAACCAGGATCGCTTTATTTACACTATTCTTTTGCATGTTTCCTCCACTTGACCCAACGGGGTCGTTCAAATATGACGATTAATCTAATTAAATATAGATGGAACTGATCCATTTTTCTAAATCGGCAATAATCCAGCCCTCTATTTTATATCCCTGATGTTTTAAAGCTATTGCCTCCCAGACGCCCCCAGTAACCTGTACCCACGGCTCCTTGAATGATTCAAGGTCCGGATCGTCACCAAAGACGACAATCGAGCCACCCTCACTTTCGTAAACAGAGGACATATCGGGGAAGCGAGGTCCTTTTTTCAGGTCAACCGGGCCGATCAAGGGATTTTCGTTTGATAAATTTATATGATCGGCGACGGGTTGATTATCCTGAAGTGTCTGTGTACTTCTGAAGAGTATTGTGACCTGTCGATCTTTGTGACCATCCAATTCAGCAATTTGTTTCTGGCTGGTCTTAATACTCTCTGAATAGGCAATGAGCTTTAGCTGTGGAAGTGACGACCTCAATTTGTTTTCAAACTCTGGGGCACAGATAATGGGAATATTTTGACTCATTCCGGTGTGAAGTCCCCGGTATCCTGAATATTGATTTCAGGCTCCTCACCTTCCTCACTATCCTCAGCCATATCTTCTACAACCAAATCATTCTTTGAAAAGTCGACAATACGTTCATCCCCGCCCCGAGGTTCTGTGCTAAAGGTCGTCTCTTCATCTTTTTCAGAAAATTCTTCCTCCAGGACGTCCAGATTTGACCGCAAACTGTTTTTTAGTTTGATGAGAATTGCATTGCGTCTAGCAAGCAGTCTTTGAATCTCAGTTTGAATCTGGCTCAAATCACCCTGGGCGGCAAAAAGCAGGGCTTCCTTTTCCGTTGTGGCCTTGCGCAAGATAACATCGGCTTCATTATGTGCATTCTGCAAGGTTTCCTGAGCAGTTTTTTGGGCTAGAACCAAAGTCTCTTTCAGGCTGTCCTCAACATTTTTAAAAGTGGAAAGCGCTAAACGCACCTCTTTGTTTTCCTGATGAAGTTCGTTGGATTCACGAATCAATGTCTCCAGTTCATCGGCTAGTTCACCGAGAAAATCATTAACCTGATCCTTGTTAAATCCAAGAGGAGACTGCTTGAACTCCTGATCGCGAATGTCTTGCGGGCTAATGCGTCCCATAATCTTCTCCTAATATTCCCTGGCACCGAAGAGTGCAGTACCCACCCGGATATGAGTAGCACCTTCTTCAATGGCAATTTGAAAGTCACCTGACATCCCCATGGAGAGGATGGCGGGTTTCCCGCTGGTTCCAACCTGCCGAAAGATCAATTCTGAAAGCAGCAGCATTTCCCTGAAAGCCTGTCTGATCCGATTTCTGTCTGTGGTGAGTGGACCAATGGTCATCAATCCCTGAAATTCAAGATTGGGCTTTTCAGCACAGTAAGCAGCCAGCTCAAGTGCTTTTTCAGGATCCACACCCTCTTTATTTTCTTCTCCAGAAATATTTATTTCCAC
>CAZVSF010000067.1:0-14384 GCA_964630195.1 uncultured Lentisphaeria bacterium | reverse complement strand
AGAGGGCAAGGGGGGACACACCTCAGCTTGCCATTTTTTAACCGGACAGTAGTGCAACTACCATTAATTCTAACAGTGAAAATCCGCGGTTATTATTGGTATGGTTTGATCTATTCATCGGTTTATTATCTAAATAAATAATAGTAACTTGAAGAATTAAAGCAAGTCAAAATGAGGTGGCCTGAAGAGCTTGCTCGTTGGCCATTTTAGATCATTCGGGAAAAAATATTCCCTTATTACACTGATCAAGTTTTGATTTATCGAGAAGTCAGGTAACTCTTAAGAAATCTCAGTGACTGGCCAGAGGTGCGTAGCCAAAGGTCTGCTTATAGGCCCGTGAAAATGAGCGAGGTGATAGATAACCCACCATGGAAGCTAATTGAGAAATAGATTTGCATTGCCTGGTCTCAAGCAATTCACGTGCTTTTTCCATACGAAGTTTTTTTAGGTATCTGGCGGGTGAAAGCCCTTTGATATGTTTGATTCTACGCTCCAACTGACGTTTGCCAATATGGCATTTACGCGCCAGGGTGTTCACATCCAAACTCGAGTCGAAAATATTCGTCTGAATACACGTGTCCAGACGTTGGAGAAGCTGCTCATCATCCAGAGTAAACTCAACGGGAATAGGTTCTTTTCCATCTATCACAGGGGCTGCTGCTGAAACTCTTCGCCTGGAAGTCAATGCCAAAGCGGCGGCCAGCAACTCAGCAGGACTTACAGGTTTTGTGAAATAATTATCAGCCAGGGATTCATATCCTCGAATTCTATCACCTTCATCCACAAGGGCAGATAACAAAATAATTGGTGTCTGTGCAATATGTTTGTTAGATCTGATCTTTTTACAAAGTTCCAGACCATCCATCTTAGGCATTTTTACATCGGCGATGATGCAATCGGGCTTTAAACTGACTGCTTTAGAATAGGCGCTCCAGCCATCCTCCGCTGTGCTTACCTTGAAAGTATCCCCAAAGAGTTCATGTAGAAAGTGGAGTATTTCGGAATCATCATCGACAAGCAAAATAGAGGGCTGCTTTAACTCCCCTTGGATTGAATTGTCATATACTGCACTTGATGGATGCATAAAATACCGACGACAATCTAAGCGTCCCGCAACCGAAGATAAAGAATAAATCACCTATTTAGTTGTGGACGTGACCTGTGGCAACTATGTCTTTTTAAAGACCTCAAAGGCAGAATGCGACAAAGTATGACACTAAATACGACAAAATTACTCATCAATAGTGTAATTTCTCCTTTTCTAATTAATGTTCACCGAATTTTCAAAGAAATTGAATCATTTGGCACAACGGTCTATGTCCATATCTATACCATTGAAATGGAGATGGAAAAATCTGAGGAAAAAAGGAAGTAGGAGAAAAATGAAACGCACAAAACTGATGTTAACCGTCTTATTATTGATCACATTAAGTAGTCAGCTATTCGCCCAAAGCGTGAGCCGGACACCATGGGAAATGAATCGAGGGGCAGGCTGGTCTCCACTAGGTTTTACTTTAGATAGCCATGGTGAAATTGCTGCGTATACGAACGCCAGTATACCATCAACCTCCAATCCCAACTGGGAAGCAGCACCCGATCCGGATATCATTGGATTTTCTGAAACATCTTTGATTCCAAGTGGGTATTGCCTGGATGCCGTGGATTATACTTACTTCCAGACTTTTGTAAATGTACCCTCAGGTACAACCGTGTCACAATTCACTATCGCCTTCTCTGGGATCGATGATGGGGGACGCGTTACCATCTTTAATACTTCCTATCCAAGTGGACTCGTCGTCCCAGGTAGTTATGTATACCTGAGCACCTCTAACACTGCAGATTTAGCTACATATGTTACCACAGGTGAAAACCGTGTTGTGGTGACTCAAGTCGATGATTGTCCGACAGGGAACAACTTAAATGAAGCTTCTGTACTTTTAAATGGTGCCACCATTGCGCCAGATCCACCTACTGAGCAGACCTTTACAATTTTTGGAGCCGTCGGTAATCAGGGTGATGTGGACCCTTACACCCAGTCACTTCCTGCTGGCGCCACAGAATGGCAGCAAGCCTACCTCATAGGTCCCCACACATGGGGTCAGATCGCGGGTACAGACTCCTGGGTGAACTTTGATCCAGATCCTACCGTTGGGTTGAATACTCGTACACCCTACAGAATTCGTTTCGACGTGCCCACTGACTATACAAGCCCATCAATTGATTTCAAGGTAAAAGCAGACAATCGGGCTGTGATCTGGATTAATGATACTTTTATAGATAGTGTGGAAGCAGATGATGGCGCAGCTGGTCTTACCATTTCTGATGCTACATTTGCTTCAGCGATTAATTCTGGATTGAACGAAATTAGAATCACCATGGTAGACTGGGGTGGTGTAGTAGGTCTAAACTATAAAATAGACATCACCATGACTTCTGGTGAGGATATCAGTGATGCTGTTCTGACACCAGATGATGCAGCAGCGCTGAATAATCCCCCCGTGGCAAATGCTGGACTTGACCAAAGCGTCACCACAGCTTCTGTCACGCTGGATGGTTCCACTTCCAGCGATCCTGATGGGAATCTCTTGATCTACACCTGGAGCGAGAACGGGAGTGACATTGCTACAGGAGAAACGGCCACGATTACGCTGGCCCATGGCTCCCATACCATAACCCTCACGGTGTCTGATGGTGAGCTGAGTGACACAGATGATGTAGTTGTTGATGTTACTCTACCCCCTATGGCGACCTCGAGTCCCAATCCTGCAGATGATGCTACAGGTGTTGCTTTAGATCACAATATTAGCTGGGCCGAGGTCGATTATGCTACAGGTTATTTGCTCAGCATTGGCACAAGTGCAGGTGCAACAGATGTACTCAATGCACTTGATTTAGACATGGGAACAGATGTCATTGTCAGTGATGGTGTGGTGACCTTCACTAATAATCCAACCTGGCATGCATACTCTAGCGAATATTTCTGGACCGTTGTGCCTTATAATACCAGTGGTCAGGCTTCTGGCGCAGTGGAGTGGTCATACACCATCATGGCAGCTCCAGTCCCTGCAGCTGTTACAAACTTGACTCCTCCGGATGGGGCGACAAATCAACCCCTTGACGTACTCCTGGAGTGGGACCTTTCAACGGGTGCTACCGGATATTATTTCAACCTGGGGACAGATAATCCACCTACCAATGTCACAAGTCTTGATCTTGGAGAATCCAACGATTTTTTCCAGAACGCTGCACTCATAGAATATTCAACCACCTATTACTGGAGTGTCACACCATACAATACGTATGGACAGGCAACTGATACGCAGGTTTCATCATTTACTACCATGGCATTACCAGTACCTGAAGCAGCATTGAACCCCAATCCGGCAGATGATGCCCTCGATGTTCCCCTTGATCAGCAGCTGAGTTGGTCTGAATCAGCAACTGCAACTGGTTATTATTTGACTATGGGCACCAGTGCTGGAGCGACAGACATTTTTTCAGCATACGATATCGACATGGAAACTGATGTTGTGGTTAGCGAAGGTACGGTAACTTTTACCAATGCGCCTAGCTGGCATGAGTATTCAACTGAGTATTTCTGGACAGTGGTACCCTATAATACCAGTGGTTCAGCAATCGGTGCAATGGAATGGTCATACACCACCATGGCTGATCCATTACCTGCGGCTGCCATGATTCCCAATCCAGCAGATGATGCCATCGATGTTTCCCTCGATCAGCAAGTGAGCTGGTCTGAATCAGCAACTGCAACTGGTTATTATTTGACTATGGGCACCAGTGCTGGAGCGACAGACATTTTTTCAGCATACGATATCGACATGGAAACTGATGTTGTGGTTAGCGAAGGTACGGTAACTTTTACCAATGCGCCTAGCTGGCATGAGTATTCAACTGAGTATTTCTGGACAGTGGTACCCTATAATACCAGTGGTTCAGCAATCGGTGCAATGGAATGGTCATACACCACCATGGATTCCCCACAGATGGAACAAACCGTTTCGATTTATGGTGCCAATGGTGTCCAGGGTGATATTGACCCCTACACGCAAGCCTGGCCAGCAGGTGCTGCAGCCTGGCAACAAGCCTACCTGACGGGTCCCCATCCGTGGGGCCAGATCCCGGGAACAAACTCGTGGGTGAACTTTGATCCAAATCCAGAAATAGGGCTAAATACGCGCACACCCTACAGAATCCGCTTTGTTGTTCCAGAAGATTATTCAGATCCATCAATGGTCTTTCAGGTCAAAGCTGATAATCGTGCCCTGGTATGGATCAATGATACCTTCATCGATAGTATTGATGGAGATGGCGGATCAGACAATATTAATATTGCAGATGCAACCATTGCCGAAGCGCTTCGGGTTGGTCTGAATGAAATTCGCATCACCATGGTAGACTGGGGTGGTTTGGTAGGACTAAACTATAAAATAGATATAACCATGACTTCTGCTGAGGATATCAGTGATGCTGTCCTGACACCAGATGATGCAGCTGAACTTAATAATGCACCTGTTGCAGATGCAGGACTCGATCAATCTGTCGAGACCTCTTTTGTGATGTTAGACGGATCTGGCTCAAGTGATCCAGATGGAAATTTATTGAGCTACACCTGGAGTGAAGACGGGAGTGACATCGCCATGGGCATGAACACTGGCGTCACCCTGGCAGAGGGTCTGCACACGATCACCCTGACGGTTTCTGATGGTGAGTTAAGCGCCACTGATGATGTGATGATTGACGTCAGTTTACCTGCTGGCGGTGAACTCTGTGAGACCTCAATTGATTATGGCCTGGTGAATTCACCATTGGTTTCAGGTGATTTGACTGCCGGTGGACAAAAATGGTACAGCTTCACCAGTGACGGTTCTTATGAGGCCGTTGAAATTTCACTTTGCAGTTTTAATGGCGGTTTTGATCCGCAATTAGCGGTTTTCGCTGATTGTGGTGATGTTGTTGATTTGCCCTATTATGCCACACCGCCGGTAGGTGCAATTGCCCATAACGATGATGCCTGCGGACTGCTTCCTGCCATTAGAATCCCAGGATTGGCTGCCGGTAATTACTCCGTCGCAGTGTATGGATATACTGAGGTGGATGCCGGTGCATTCGAATTGGAGATCACCTCTGTAACCGGCGATTGTATTGAATTTACAGACGTGTACGAGCCCAATAATTCTCAGTTTGAGGCAACACCAGCCTTTGGTGGAGATGTTTTTGAAGCAGCCCTGTGTCCAGCTGAAGATAGTGATTGGTATGCTGTCTCAGGAATGGCCATGCAGGTGATCACTGCAGAAACTGGCACCCTCAGTTTTGATGAATATGAAACTGATACTTATTTGAATCTCTATGATTCTGAAGGAACACTGATAGCTTCTGATGATGATGGCGGCAGCATCGGCTACACCTCAATGATAAGTTTTATGCTTCCTGAAAACGGAAACTATTATTTTGAAGTTATCATGTCCGAGTTTGCCACAGGTGCCGGGTTCGATTACACCTTGAATATCAACGTGGATGATCCACCGCTTCCAGCACCGCAAAATCTGGTTGCCATGGCCGGTGATGGAATGATTGATGTGAGTTGGGAGCCTGTCCCAATGTTTCCATTGTTGAGACAGACAGACAGTGTTTCACCTTTAAAAACGTCCAATCCAAAAAACAATCTTCACCCGAATAAAGCCGCATTGCGCAGTATTCTCACTGCGAAACAAAACGCTAGATATGCACGCATGCTGAACAGTGGCAGTAGAGTAGCTGGTGAGACCTGTGCCGAGGCCATCGATTACGGACCCGTCAACGCTGGAATCTTGACAGGTGACTTGTTGGCTGGTGGATATGACTGGTATAGCTTTTCGACTGATGGAAGTTACACGAATATCAGCCTTTCACTTTGCGGTAGCGCAGGCTTGTATGACTCAAAGATAGCCGTATTTGCATCTTGTGATGACTTTGTTGAATGGCCTGAATTTGGTGCTCCAGTGGGATCTATCGCCTATAATGATGATGCCTGTGGCTTTTTGTCTGAAGTTACGGTCTCTGATCTGGGTGCGGGTACTTATTATGTCGTTGTTTATGGTTATGATGCCTCTGAGGCTGGTAGCTATGCGCTGGACATCATGGGTGTAGGTGATCCTTGTGATGTACTTGTGGACACTTATGAGCCCAATGACGTTATGGGTGAAGCAACCAGTGTGGCAGATGGCGATATCTTAAATGCTGCCCTGTGCCCGACTGAGGACAGTGATTTCTATGCTATCTCAGGATTGGCTGGAAACATCATAACTGCTCAGACCGTGCCGCTCAATTCAGATGAATTCGATACGGATACCTATATGTATCTTTATGATGCAACAGGTGCTATGATTGATTCCGATGATGATGGTGGTCAGGGCTTTACATCCATGATCAGCTTTCAGCTTCCTGCTGATGGTCTGTATTATTTTGAAGTTATTGTATCCTCCTACGCCGCTGGTGCAGTATTTGACTACACAGCGCAATTCGATGTTGAACAGGATATTTACCTACCCACATGGTCGCTGTATCGTGATGGAGATCTCATGATGAGTGGTCTTACCGAGCCATTCTACAGTGATAATGATGTCATGAATGGAACTGAATATTGTTACACAGCAACCCAGACCATGGAAGACGGGAGTGAATCAGGCTTCTCAAATGAGGACTGTGCAACGCCACAACCCGCCTTGCAGGGTGATCTGTGTAGTGATCCGATATTCCTCACGCTGCCTGTCATGGGTGAAATGGGAAGTTCAGCAGGATTCAACAATGACTATGATTTGAATTCCTATATGAGTGGTGTCGATATCGTCTATGCCTTCAGCATTCCTGAGGATGGCACGATCAGCGGTAGCATCAGTGATGCTGGTGATCAATGGTCCGCCATGTTTATAACCAGTGCCTGTCCAGAGGTAGAGGAAGATATCCTCGCCATGGGTAGTGGATCAAGTGGCGGGTCGTTTGAGTATGTGCCAATTATGGCCGGGGACTATTTCCTGATTGTCTCAAACTGGCCAACACCCGATGAGTTCACCTATACCTTTGACCTGACATTCCAGGGTGGTCCCTTGCAGCCTGTGGTTGCTCTCAGTCCTGTGAATGGTATGATGGTGACAACACTGACTCCAGATTTCTTGTGGGAGGCGTGTTCACCACCCATGGACATTGCAGCCCGTTTGAGTGAATCTGAAATGGACAAAGCCAAGGTCGAAGAGAATCATAGCTCCGGTGATAACGCGGTTGAGCTGATTGTAGCATTTGATCTTTATCTGGGAACCGATCCAGATCTAACCGACGTCGAACCGATTGAAGTCATGGGAACAGGTTTTACACCCATGGAAGAGCTCATGGAGAATCAGGTGTATTACTGGACCGTTGCCGCGATCGATGAATTCGGTTTTGAGACATTCTCGGATACTGTATCCTTCTGGACCAACTCAATCATCGAAGCTCCAGGAGCATTTTCATTGTTAGCACCAGCAAGCGGTGCCGAGCTCCTCAGCTTGAATCCAGTGTTTACCTGGATGTCCAGTAGTGACCCCGACATCGGAGATGAAATTCATTATACTCTGATATTCGGAACCAACTGGAGTGATCTCGATACAATTAGCGCATTGATGGATACCAGTTTTGCGCCAGATTGGGATTTTGTTGATAACACAACCTATAGTTGGATGGTTTATGCTGAGGACAATACAGGCGTAATGACTTCAAGTTCTGGTGGTTTGATGGAATTCTCGATCAATCAGGCGAATGACGCTCCCTCAATGGCTGACCTGATAACACCAGATTCCGTTCAGGTTTTGAGTCTGACTCCAGAGATGTATTGGACATCAGCTGTCGACATAGATCCAAACGATAATGTGAGCTATGAAATGCAGTGGTGGGGTGAAGGAATCGCCTTTGATTCAGTTCTCACTGATACCAACGCCCTTCAGTTGCCAAGAGCGCTTGTGGACAATGCGCAGTATTTCTGGCAGGTTATTGCAATGGATGATCATGATGGAATCTCACACTCAGAGACCAAAACCTTCTGGACTGATCTGATGCCCGATGCACCGCTGGATTTTGCACTTCTGAGTCCCCAGAATGATGTTTCCGGACTACCTGGCAATCCAGCTTTCTCATGGGAGGTCGCAGTGGATCCCGATCCATTTGACTATGCAACCTACACATTGCAGATTGCCACTGACTCCAACTTTGTCCAGATGGTTTTTGAGACAGATGTTGAGACCAGTGTGGAATTTGAAATGACTGAATCCCTGCCAGTTGATACCCAATACTGGTGGAGAGTGGTAGCGACAGATCATGATGAGCTATCCACCGAATCAGGCACCTTCAAGTTCACTGTGGGTACCACATCTATAGCAAGTGCGCTAGCACTGCCAACGGAGTTTGTGCTTGATCAGAACTTCCCCAACCCCTTCAATCCGAGCACAACAATTCGCTATGGATTGCCTGAAGATTCACATGTTTCACTGATCATCTATGATATCAGAGGAAATGTGGTCCGGACGCTGGAATCCGGCTATCAGTCAGCTGGTTGGTATGAGCAGGTTTGGGATGGCAGGTCCAATGATGGACAGGTCATTAGTACTGGACTCTATTTTGCACGCATTGGAGCAAGCAATTACACCAATGTGATCAAGATGTTGATGATAAAATGATAATCATTCCATCAGAAATCCCGCAGTGTTTTGCGGGGCTATATGTGAAATAGTCTCAAACCAGATCAGATATAAAAAAGCCCCTGGCCTTAAAAACCAGGGGCTTTTTCTTTTGACCACTTTCCAGTGCATTCCACCTGCGATCAGGTTTCTATGATCTGCCTCATAGTCAGGAAACTCATGGTAGTAAAATCGTCTCCTTGAATTATTTTCAAACTCAATATGGTAGCACAATATCAAAGACTAAAAGTTTGGTTGTCCAAACCTTATCCAGCATTGCAAAGTGTGCGGGATAGGTTTCTCGCATCATTTTTCTTTGGAACCTTTGTATTTTTATTCCTCATTTTCTTCCAACCATTTGGTATTGGAACTCATGAGGGCAATAAGGCTGTGTACCTGCTTGGCTTTGGGTCCATAACGACATCTGTGATGCTGATAACTCACTTTCTCTTCCCGCTATTGTTTCCGCGTTTATTCGATGCTGACACCTGGACGATCGGGAAAGCTGTTATGCTGGGTATCTGGATAGTGAGTGCCATCACGGTTCTCAACTATCTGTATTGGGCTGTCAGCGCAGAGCAAGGAGTTACGCTCTCAGCACTTTTTGCCTTTGGTTTGATCACACCATCAGTAGGGATATTCCCAATCATGATCACACTATTTGCAACCGAACTTTACCTGACTGATAAGCATACGCGGAGAGCCAGAAGTATTACTGCCCGGCTTGATTCCGAGAAGGATCTGCACCCGGATTTTTCAAATATGATTGAGCTCAGGGGACAGCTACAGGGTGATATTTTAAATCTGAGGGAAGCTGATCTTGTTTTTGTCCAGGCTCAGGATAATTATTGCGAAGTTCACTATGTTGATAAAGGAAACTTGACCAGCAAACTATTACGAATCAGCTTAAAGGAATTGGACTCACAAGTAAAACACAATCCAGATATGTTTAGATGTCACCGCTCTTTCCTGGTCAATCGGACCAGGGTCGCAAAAGTTACCGGGAATGCACAAGCCTACACACTGCACATGGATATAGGTGATGTGGAGATCCCCGTATCCCGTGCAAAAGCCAGGGAGAATCTTGCTTAATTCCCTTGATTCCAATCCTTCCCCGTAACGTTACGTCATCCCATTCATCCCAAATATACTCCCATTCACCCCATCACGGTTCCCAGAACAAGTATGGAGACTTAGGTTCCTGGCAGAATAATGAACCTGAAAGGAATGAACCATGCGAACAATATTGAGCTTATTAGTCCTCCTGCTGATGACTACCACACTTTCCGCCCAGACTGGGTCCATCTCAGTGAGGATAGAAAATGTGCTGGTAGAATGGGTGGGAACGTTGAAGATCGGAGTTTATGATCAAAAGCATTTCCCGAAAGAAGGACAGGCACTTTTCACACAGGATAAACCCGTCAGGGGGCTGGAGGAACAGCTTGAGTTCCATGATATTCCAGTTGGGACTTATGCAATCGCCGTCTTTCAGGATATCAATAATGATGGCTCCCTGGATAGGGATATTTATAGAAGACCCGAAGAGCCTTATGGTTTCTCGGGGAATGAGTTTGGTCGATTTGGTCCACCTAAGTTTACCCTGGTTTCCTTCACCGTTCTTGATGGAAAGACGACAGAATTGGTGATCAGATTGAAGCAGTGACCATCGAACACTCAGAGTCAGCCGCGCACAACAAACCCGGGTAATCTCAGAGAATTCTATTGGACTCCTAAACCTGTTTTGACACTTCTGGCTAGCGCGTCCAGCCGGAAGCAATCTTCAATATGATTATTTTTGTACGGGTGTATATTCTGCATCATTTTTAGCATGACTGATGAGGGATAGCCTGTAACCCTATGAATACAAAAACGATCATTTCTGATATTCTCAAGATCATACTTGTGCTGGCAGGTGTGGAATATGCTATCATGTTCCTTTTGATCGATCAGGATCAATGGAATCATATCTGGATGAGTACCCTGGCTGATGCCAGCATCCTGGCAGTGGTCTCCACCATGATCCTTGACATTTGGTTGATCAAACCGATCCTCGGCCAGTATTCGCCAGATACCCAGGATCATAAGTATCAACGTAATGCTTCACTGCTACGACTATCGATATTCATCTTAAAGGCGGGTCTCATTGTGTTTGTGGTGGAAGTCGTCACCATGTTGCTGTTAATGTCCATGGTAGATCTCGCTGGCCAATTAGAAAATATAATTGATGCAGCACTGGTGAGCATCATTTCAACACCATTGATCTATATATGGGTAGTAAAACCTCTGTATTCGAACTCAAAAAAATATCTGGACTTCAACACCAAATCAAAACTTCAACTCATTGTCAAACGTTTTATACTCATTTTTCTTCCCGCAGCCATCATTTTTGTCTTTGCTGTATATGCGACGCAGCGCTTAACGTTGGATGTAAACATGGAAAATGTGGAGCAATCGGAAAAGCTCCATATCAGTAAACAAAAAAGCATCATCATCAATAGCCTGAAACAGGTTTTTTCAGACCTGGCATTTTTATCTCATCAGCAGGTTTTAACCAGTATTGAAGACTCCTTAAGTATGCGCGGACGGCACTATCTGGCAAATGATTACCTCGTCTATTTACAAAGCAAATCGATCTATGATCAGATCCGTTTCCTGGATGTGCAAGGGATGGAAATTGTACGCGCGAATTTTAATAATGGAGATCCTCTTGTTGTTCCCCATGATCAGCTTCAATCAAAAAGGCATCGCTATTATTTTTCTGAAACGGTGGGCTGGAACGAAAATGAGATCTACATATCACCTTTTGATTTGAATATTGAGCATGGTCAGATCGAACAACCAATAAAGCCCGTTATTCGTTTTAGCACACCGGTGATCAACAGGGCTGGAGAAAACTCCGGTGTTGTGATACTCAATTATCTGGGACAAACCCTCATAGATGAACTCACTACCTTATCGGCTCAAAAACAAAGTCAGTTCATGCTCCTCAATTCGGATGGTTACTGGCTGATGGCACCAATTCCTGGAGATGAGTGGGCCTTTATGTATGAGGACAAACTCATGCGAAAATTTTCCACCGATCATCCCAAGGCCTGGGAGACAATCTCCGGGAGTGAGTCTGGTTTATTTTTTGGCGAAGGGGGCATGTATACTTTCGAGACTTTTCGTCCTGCAGAATTGATCCTTGACCTCCACCAGGCATCGGAAGACTTTCAAGGTTTTATCAAGGCAAAAGAGCATGCCTGGAAGCTGGTTACCCTTAATTCACCTGAATTGCTTGGAGAGATCTCACGTGAGGCATACAAGGGTCTGGAGTTGTTCTATATCTTGATATTCCTGTTTCTGGTGGTGGGGTCATGGACGCTGGCATTTGTCCTGGTCACCCGCAAACGCTCACAGGATGCCTTGCTGGAGAGTGAAGAGAACTATCGAAAAATTATCGATGAGTCAATCAGTACGATTTTTACGACCAATGCACAGGGAGATCTTACCTATATCAATCCATCTGCCCAGGGTCTTACTGGTTATTCAGCAGAAGAGTTGTTTGATAAAAAATTTACGGATATTATCCGCGAGGACTGGAAGGAAAAAGTCAGCCATTTTTATTATCAACAGTTTAAAAACAGAACCCTGGACACTGCCCTGGAGTTTCCCATCATAACAAAAGCAGGGGAAGAGAAATGGGTAGAACAGTTAGCCTCTCTGCTCATCGATGACGACGAACGTGCAATCGGTTTCCAGAGTATTGTCTATGATGTCTCTGAACGCAAGAAGGTTGAGAAGCAATTATACATGGCAAAACAGATGGCAGAAGAAGCGAGTCAGATGAAGAGTGAATTTCTGGCAAATATGAGCCATGAGCTGCGTACACCGCTGAATTCTGTTATTGGATTCTCAAATGTTCTATTGAAAAAGAATGAAAAAATTCTTGATGAGAAGGATAAGAACTATCTCGAGCGCATTCTGGCAAATGGCAAACATCTGCTTGATCTGATAAATGATGTACTGGATCTTTCCAAAATCGAAGCCGGACGTATCGAATTGGAAATGGTCAATATTTCTCTCAAAAACCTTATCGATGATATTTTGGCTCAGTTGGAGGGCCAGGTACAGGATAAGCAATTTCAGCTACTGACCAACATTCCCGAAGATATTGCGCCGATTCAGGCAGATCCTGGAAAATTAAAGCAGGTGATCATTAACCTGCTGAGCAATGCCATAAAATTTACGAGTGATGGCTCTGTCACTGTTGGCATTGAGATCGATGAGGCCAGTAGACATCCCGTTTCGATCAGCGTTCGGGATACTGGGATCGGTATTCCGGATGATCGACTTGAATCTGTGTTTGATGAGTTTCAGCAGGTTGAATCCAGTACTGCTCGGAAATATGGTGGAACCGGGCTGGGGCTGGCCATCAGCAAATCCCTCTGCGAGCTCATGGGATATGATATCGTGGTTAATAGTCAGGTTGGCGTCGGGAGTGAATTTACCATCCTGCTTAATGACCCTGAAGTAGCGAAACACTCCGCTAAAACCCGGGAAGCTACCCGGCAAAAAGCACGACAAGAGGGAACCACCGAAGCTGGAAAAACGCTTCTGGACAAACAAATTCTGGTTATTGATGATAATCTGGACGCCAGGCTACTCATCGAGCAGACTCTCAGTGAGGAAGGGTGCCGGGTTTTACTGGCTGAAGAAGGTTTTAAGGGTTTTGATCTGGCAAACAAGGAACAACCCGATCTGATCATTCTGGATCTGATGATGAAAGAAACCTCAGGTCAGGAAGTATTGACACGTCTGAAGTCGAATCCGCAGACAAAAGATATTCCTGTCGTTATTGTAAGTATTGTTGCGCTTGAGAATAAAACTCAGTTGCTTGATGCCGCCGATTTTGTCCAAAAACCCATTCAACCTGATGCTCTGGTTTGGGCTGTGACCCGTCACATAAACACTAAAGGATGAATACTTTAAAAATATGTCCCGACCGAAAGAACTAAAAAAAGCTCTAAAAACAACCCGCAGCTTTCTATCCAAAGGGGGCTGAGCCGAAGCCCTGATCCACGTGCTGGGTCGTGCTTATGAGAATTCCATGGATATTGAAGAGCAGGCCACCCTGCCCTTTGTAGGCGGTATTCGTCAATATGGGTATCAATGTGGCCAGATCTGGGGCGCAGTACTGGCCGGGGGCGCTCGCATTCACCAGCAGATCGGTGATGGACCGGAATCAGAGACACGCGGTTTGATGATTGCCAGGAAATTGGTGGAAACTTTCCGAGAAGAAAGCGGTGAGGTGAACTGTCATGAGATCACCAGCTTGCATAAAGAATCTACCAACATGGATCTGGTGAAATACTTTCTGCTGAAGGGCGGTAGTATTGGCTGTTTCAGGATGGCCAGTCATTATGCCCCCAAAGCCTATGATGCCATAGAAGAAATGCTGGCGCAGGAGTCCATAGAAATTCCAGGGGAACCGATTTCCTGTACGGCACTTCTGGCTCAAAAAATGGGTGCTTCAGAAAAACATCAAACCATGGCAGCTGGACTGGCAGGTGGGATTGGTCTATGCGGCGAAGCTTGTGGTGCCCTGGGTACCGCTGTCTGGATCCACGCCATGAAGAAGAAGCAAGAGAACCCTGATATTGACCTCTGGAAGGATGAGACTTTCGCGGGTGAGTTTGAAGC
>CAZVSF010000066.1:7272-14414 GCA_964630195.1 uncultured Lentisphaeria bacterium | reverse complement strand
GCGGTTAAAATTCGTGATTGGATTGAAATAGATAACATGGTCTATGAGTAAATCACTTTCTAAGTAAATAATTTGGGGAATCCATTACCAACCTGCGTGGTCATAGCCACTTCGCCCCGGTTATCCGCCCTTGCGTGAAGGGATATCCCGACAGGCTTGTCGGGACGAACGCGGAGAGATATCAGACCTCAGCCTCCAATGACAGGATTGCTCAAGCATCGGCAAGGTCCGCAAGGGCAAAAAAAAGCAGCTGATGGTGACCAGCTGCTTTTTGATTAGACATGTCTGTTGGATCTAGGTGAAAATGATGGACGCCCCAGCGGAACGCTCATAAAACTCACCTACAGTCAATACTGATGACACTTCATCACAGAGATCATCTTTGGTAAGCTTAAACATGTCCATGGCCAGTTTACAGGCGAAGACCTCACCGCCAGCATCGGTAAACATCTCGAGAAACTCTGGTACCGTGGGGATATCCAGATTTTCCATCTCATTCTTCATCATCCAGGTGGCGAAATTGGACACACCGGGGATAGCGCCTAAAAGCGTGGGGAATGGGGTGGTGATCGGCAGTCCCAGCATAGGCATGGCCATATTCATGGCAGGGTTACCCACAGTGGCAACTTTCAGTGATTTCTGAGTCTTTTTGATCAAAGCGCCGAGGCCAAAGAACGTGAAAAAAATGGAGGCATCCATGCCTTCCATGCGAGCACCATTTCCCATGACCAGGGCAGGATAAATATCTATCAAAGAACCTTTAGAGACAATTAAGGAAACTTTTTTGATGGGTTCGGGTTGTTCACTCATGATGACACTCCTTTAGATGCAACCCTGGGGTTTTCCCAGACCTGCAATTTTTGCAGCCTTTTTTGCTGGTCCACCAGGAAATAGAGCATATAGCTCCTTGGTGGGAACAACATTCAGCTTGTTCATTTTACGAATGGATGGTGCTGTGCCATTTTCTTCAAATTCCTTGCGCATAAAGTGGAGGACTTCTTTGTGACGATCCGTCAGTGGATCAATGCCCTCTTCCCTGGCAATCTCGGATGCAAGGTCCAGGTTCCATACGGTGTGATCGGTGAGGAATCCCTCGGCATCGACTTCCACTGTGATTCCAGCAAATTCTTTTGTACTCATTTTTATATCTCCTTTAAATAGATTCTTTTTCCCGGTTAGAGAAGGTTTTCATAAATGCGATGACAAAACCCAGACCCCGTTTCATTTCTGGGGTGTTGAGTTCGCGCATGGCTTTCCAGATGGATACCTCCTGTATATGATCCACCTTCATTTTATCAAACACAGTGATGGCATTTTTTATAGCGCCCATCATCTGTGGCTGAGTAATGGTTTTGAGGGTTTCCAGAATGGGAACAATATTATCCGCCAGAAGCCTCACATCTTCTATGGAGAAGTGCTCAACCACATTGTCACTGATGCTTACTGCTTCTCTGGCAAACTCGAAATATTTGGCGCGATCAAGGCGATCAAGACTCTCCAGAGTATCTCCAAAAAGTTCCTTACCAATGGGCTTGAAATCCTCAAAGAAATCAAGCGCACTTTCCAGCTTGGCAATGACTCCAGTAATATTGTTGGTATTTCTCACGATAAGCTTTACCAGATGAAGAAAATCACCGGTTTTTACAAACGGCGCGATGTCCTCAAACTCTTCGATGGCTCCAGCAAATAGATCCTTGGCAACCCGGGTCAGATCTTCCTTAAGATCCTCCATCTCCTGGCGTTGCTTGCGGACCAGCGCCAGTTCTGCAGTAATCCCATCCAGAGAGACCTGGATTGCTTCTAGCTGTCCAGATATATCACTGCTGCTCATGTCAGGACCGCTTTCCAGCCATTAACATGTGTGATTCGATGGGGAGCTCAGCACCCTTCAAAAGCAGATTCCAGTACATCCAGCGAAACATCATCTTGCCGTAGTGATTCATGCGGGTTTCTTCAAGAAGGGAAAAGGGACCAACGCCTGGAAGCGGAAATTTGCCAGGCAGAGGCTCAGTATCATAATTGAAATCGATGAGAATCCCTTTTCCAAAGCCAGATTCAATATAGCAATTCGCATGACCATCGAATTTACCTTTCATAGGTCTACCATCAATATAGCTCAGGAGATTGTCCTGAAGCATGTCCGCCTGAAAGTGTGCCACCGAGCCAGCTTTTGAGCTGGGTAGATTGGTGGCATCACCAATGACAAAGATGTTGTCGTGCGCCTTTGATTGGAGTGTGAATTTATCAGTGGGAATAAAGTTCAATTCATCTCCCAACCCAGATCGACCAATTAGTTCATCACCCATATTGGTAGGAATGGTTACCAGAAGATCATAATCAATGCTGGTCTCATCCCAGGATACCAATTTGTTGTTTTCCCAGTCGACACGACCGGTACTGAATTCAGGGGTGAGGCTGATGTTCTTCTTGTTTAGAAATTCGCCAAAAACTTTGGACGCCTTCGGTTTGGTAAAAGCGCCCGGCAGGGGAGTGACAAACTCAATATCGACCTTATCGCGGATGCCCTGTTCGGTAAACCACCAGTCAGCCAGAAAGACAAATTCAAGCGGTGCCACCGGACACTTGATGGGCATTTCGACAATATTGAGAAGCATCTTGCCACCTTCCCAATATTTCAGAAACTGTTGTAAAGCAACGGCTCCTTCAACAGTATAGAAGTCAAATATATTTTTGTGCCAGCCGCCTTCCTTCATGCCTTCAGTTTCACCGGGATTGATCTTGGTTCCAGTTGCCACCAGGAGAATGTCGTAAGAAAGGATTTTCCCACCTTTGAGAATAACCTGGTTTTTGTCAGCTTCAATCACTTCAATTTTTGAGAATATCACATTGACGCCAGGGGGGAAGAAATCCCTTTTGGGTTTGATGACATCGCGTCGATTGTATATCCCAAATGGAATAAAAAGAAATCCTGGTTGGTAGTAATGGGTCTCATACTGGTCAACAATGGTGATATCCCACTCTTCTTTTTCTAGAACGGCTTCCATTTTATTAAGCATCATGGTGCCAGCAGTGCCAGCTCCAAGGATAAGTAGTTTCTTCATCGTGTAGGCTCCAGTTTGTTAGAGATTGGAATCGTGAGCTGATCTAATTGACTTGAAGTTGTAGGGGTCAATTTCCTCAGTCTCGTGTCATGGTTGCTATGTTTTAAAATCAGTATCATTTGATACTGAATAACCTTAACAAATGTTATACCAAACTATTGTATGCAACAAAAAGGTTGATAGTGCTAAAGTAATGAAATTTAAAAATTTCCATTCACCAGGCTTTTTGGCATCCAAGACGACAGTGATAGTCGCTTCTATCTGAACAATTCTGCTGAATAGAATAGTGTAAGTATAATAATAATAAATAGAAATAGCGTTATATTGTGAAGCCCTTCTGGTCCAGAGTTGACCAAAAGTGACAGTTGCTTGCTCATGGCAATCATTGGTTTTGGCGGGTGTACAATCTCAATAATTTGAGCCCTGGTTTCAAAGATTAAAAGACTTTCATCTTCCCCATGTTGACCGATTCCATAAAATACGTAAGTCTGGTCGGGCAGTTCCTCAATTTGTGCAGAATATTAAAAACCAGGTCTTAAGGAAACTCCACACAGTTTTCCCAGAATGCTTTTGAAATGCCGCTGCCCATGATCAGGGCATCAATGCTGCAGTCAGCCTGTGCCAGGGCATCTATTATTTCTTTATCTTTGAAATTAATTTCCATTTCCACCCACAGCATTTCGATGTGACCCTGCAGATTGGCGACAGCTGCGGCGGATGTAAAGGCATAGGCGAGATCTTGCGCTGATCGGTTTCGACGTCCGGCAATCTTGATTTTAATGGTATGACCTAATTCCGGATGTTCAAAGATCTCAACATCGAGGAGTTCTGGTCCACCTCGGTTGAGTTGAAAGTATTGTGCAATACAATGGGGGATTGGCACGTCTCGAGGTTGAGCAGACAGAGCAGCTGGTATCAACAATATGAAGAGAAGAATAAATCCAGATCTCAAAATTGTACACCCCCCTCACCATGTAAACCAACATAAGAAAATCGTGGAACGGTCTAGACTATGGGAATTGAAGACAATCCTTCCACCAATTTTCAGTTTCTGTGTTGCCAAAAATTAAAGCATCTATGGTACAATTTACCGGGGCAAGTGCCAGGGTCGTCTCCGACCCCTTAAAGTTTATGTCCATTTCCACGATAAATAGGTCAAGTGGATTCACAGCCTGGTTGGCCACAGCAGCAGCAGCTGCGAAGGCAAAAGCCATATCCTTTCCACTGGTATTGCGGTTGGCGACAATCCGAATTTTCAGGGTTCGACCAGATTGATGATTGTTGACCAGATCCACTGAGACCAGCTCAGGCCCCGTTCGGAATCGAACAAAATATTCCATTACATTCTGGGCAAGCTGTGCATCAGGAATTTGACGTGCTGATAGTATGATGGGTAATATTAATAGCAGACCACATATTTTGTTAAAATTCATCGTTATGCTTCCTGAAGTCTCAAATCAAATTCTGATATTTGGCTTAGTTTACATTTCTTCAAGCACCATATGCAAAGGAAATGTTTATGCACATTTTATCTTTGTTTAAGTGCAGTAAGTGTGACATAAACAATCATATAACAGTCCAGTCTCTTACAAGAATATTCTTTTCAACATCTTTTCGTTAAATACTTTATAATCGCCCAAATTAAGATTGATAAATTGTATCTGAACCAATACTTTTATGCAATAAATGAGCAAGACTATAAAAACTTCAGGCTTTAGAATTGGGAATAATCATGGTACTAATTAAGTGGAAAACAGATTACGCATTAGGTATTGCTGAGGTGGATAGGCAGCATAAAGGTCTGATAGATCTCGTCAACAGGTTAGATGCTGCTATGCAATCAGGTACCGCCGACAAGGCATTAGCAGACATTCTCACAGATCTAGTTTATTATACAATTTATCATTTTCAAACTGAAGAAAACCTTTTCAATAAATATGATTATCCAGAATCTGAACAACACAAAAGCGAACATAAAAATTTGGTTGAAAAGGTAACTGCCTTGCAAAAGAAACATGATGGGGGAGAAAAAGTGTTAACCAATGAATTGATGAACTTCCTGAGGAATTGGCTGGAGGAACATCTTCTGGGTACGGATAAGGAGTTTGGGCTATACTTGAAGAGCAAGGGTGTCCACTAGGGGGATATAGTTTACAAAAATGAATCAAGGATTTGATTCGAATTCATCATACCAACGGGACGTATTTATTTAGCCAAAGATTGATATATTGGTCAACGTGTTCTCAAAATAGAGCTAGACAAAATTATGGAGAGTTGAAGATGCAATTGCTCGTCTGGGAAGAACGGTTCAGCGTGGGAATCCGGGAATTTGATCAGCAGCACAAGATCTTGTTTGAAATGGTCAATTCATTGATCTTTGCCAAAGAAGACAACCGTGGTCCTGAAATTATCAAAAGCACGCTTGAACAACTTCGCAGTTACACTATTTTTCATTTTGTGGCCGAAGAAGCCATGATGGAGCACTTTGAATTCGATGGACTTGAGGAACATGCCGCTGAGCACCAGAAACTGCTGGAGCAGGTCATAGAATTTCAGGACAGACCTGCATCAAACGATGGTGTGACCATTGACGAATTACTTGATTTCCTGGCGGGCTGGTTATTGGATCACACGCTGGGTCTGGACCAACTCTATAAGCCTTTCCTTACCCGATACACTGAATAATTCCACTCATTCCAGTTTTTCATAGTTAGTTTCCACCATGAAAATGCTAAAAAGACTCGCCCTGTTCATCGTCGCCCTTTTTGTATATCTCATCCTGAGAGAGATGCTCAATTTTTATGTCCTGGCCTATACAGCCAATCCTTATCTGGGATACCTCGTTCTGGTGATCCTGCTCTCTGTCTTGTTTTATTTTGTCATAATACCCCTGTATAGGATCAGCAGAGTCAGCGGTGATCCTGGTCCTGTCAGGAAAAAGCGCAAGGAAGCAGAGCTCATGGAAATGCGGCTCCAGCGTAGATTGGGCAATAAACATCTCAAGGATATGGGCTATACGCATCCAGTTGAAGGAAGTCTGGAAGAACGCTACGAATTATCAACAGAAGAATTATCGCAGCGCTGTGATGAGATGCGGCGAAGATATGTCGTTCACCTTTTTTACAGCAGTGCCGTTTCCCAGTATGGGTTTATCGATGCTATTCTCATCTTTTCAGCCAATGTGAATCTGGTCAAGGAGATCTTCGTCCTTTATACAGGCAGGGCCAGTGGGAGAGATCTGTTCCAGATCCTGAAACAGATATATTATTCAATAGCCATAGGGGGCTCAGAGGGAGTCGAATTTGCCGTGGAGGAACTGATCTCCAAAATGGGTTCAGATACCTTGAAGAGTATTCCATTCTTCGACAAGGTCATGGCTTCCATCGCTGGCGGCTTTACGAATGCCATTTTATTGTCCCGGATCTCTTTGATTGCAGAAAACTACTGCAGAATGACCACTATCGAGTCGACCCATGACCTCTCACCTGATCCAGTGCAAATTCTGGATTCAACCAAAGCCATTGTCGCAGAACCTATTCGTCGCATCAAGCAGCAGTTGAATGATATTGCCAAACAGAAAGCCATCGATTTCTCACGCTACGCCATAAATCCCTCCAGGACGGTGATAGAAAAAGCTCTGGATAAATTTAGATCACAGTCAGATGAGGAAGAAACTCAGTCTGCAAAAAGAAGTATAGCCATCGGTCTAAACCCTCTCAAATACTTTAGCTTTCGCCGATTACGGAAATCCAGGAAATAATCTTCCCTCCTTTTTACAACGAACAGAGGCATTTGAGGCTTCCGCTTTTAACAATTTGTGCAATTCGTGTCATTCGCGGTTCCTCATTCAGTAGTGGCTTGAAAAGCATTACCGCAAAGAGCGCAAAGGGCGCAGAGGGCGCAGAGGGCTAAAAGGTTTTAATGCTATTGATGAATACCTATCTTCTCTAATCGAACTTTGCCGGGCAGACGAAAATTCCCTCAAACAATTTGTGCAATTCGCGTCATTCGCGGTTCCTCATGCTGTCAGGGGAACGCAGACGGGCAATTTCCGAATTCTTGCCTGGCAAACATATCTTC
>CAZVSF010000066.1:0-7172 GCA_964630195.1 uncultured Lentisphaeria bacterium | reverse complement strand
ATCCTTCGACGGCGCTCAGGATGACGTAACCGGGGCATAGCGATATACATTCACCTTTTTGCATCATTGCGATAGCGACATGTACTGCGGGGAGAAGTTATCTCCAACTCCCAGGCCAACGGACAGACCGCGTTTGAGGCTTCCGCTTTTAACAATTTGTGCAATTCGCGTCATTCGCGGTTCCTCATGCCGTCATGGTAGCGAATCCTTCGACGGCGCTCAGGATGACGTAACCGGGGCATAGCGATATACATTCACCTTTTTGCATCATTGCGATAGCGACATGTACTGCGGGGAGAAGTTATCTCCAACTCCCAGGCCAACGGACAGACCGCGTTTGAGGCTTCCGCTTTTAACAATTCGTGCAATTCGCGTCATTCGCGGTTAAATCAAAAAGTCTTTTTCCTTTGATTGAAGCAGTACTCCCCTTGCAGAACGAGGAATTCATTTTTGTTTCGCAGTCAGAAATTGAGTATTATAGTTTAAATCGGAGATTGTCCGTTTCGGTTTAGATTATCATGGCCTGCAAGGGTTCAAATAAGACGCTGGGGATTACTATTATCAGACAAAAACTTGAGACAAAACGTATGAAAACACCTGATTGCTGTTGCAGCTTGATGTTTTGTGACTATAATAGTCACGTTAGTATGAGTTACTCCAAATTATCCTCCCAATTTTCAATCCTAAAAAATGCAAATATTTATTGAGGTACGCCGTGGCTAGTGTAAACATTCAAAAAGATTCTGATCCCCAGGAAACCAGCGAGTGGCTGGATTCTCTGGCTGCAGTATTTGAAGAAGAGGGTGTCAATAGAGCCCATTTTCTTGTCAATGAACTTATTGACTATGCCAGTCGGCATGGTGTGCGACTTCCATACAGTCCCAACACCTCCTATCTGAACACCATTCCTGTTTCCCAACAACCTCAATTTCCCGGTGATCGTGATATTGAACGTCGTATCAAATCCATCGTTCGCTGGAACGCCATGGCCATGGTGGTTCGTGCCAATAAAGCCAGTGATGGAATTGGTGGACATATTTCCACCTATGCCTCCTCGGCAACACTCCTGGAGATTGGCTTCAACCACTTTTTCAGATCAGCCACGGATGAGTTTGGTGGAGATCTGGTTTATTTCCAGGGTCATGGTTCCCCAGGCATTTATGCCCGTGCCTTTCTGGAAGGTCGTCTTGGTGAACAGGATCTGGTAAACTTCCGTCGAGAACTAGCCGATGGGGGTGGACTATCCTCTTATCCACACCCCTGGTTAATGCCCAATTTTTGGCAATTCCCAACTGTTTCAATGGGGCTGGGACCCTTGCAGGCCATTTATCAGGCTCGCTTCATGCGCTATATGGAAAACCGCGAATTGATTCCAAAAAGCGACCGGAAAGTCTGGGCGTTTCTTGGGGATGGCGAGATGGATGAACCAGAATCACTGGGTGCCATTACCCTGGCTTCCCGTGAAAAGCTGGACAACCTCATCTTTGTGGTGAATTGCAACATGCAGCGTCTGGATGGTCCGGTACGGGGTAATGGTAAAGTCGTTCAGGAACTGGAAGGTGCCTTCAGAGGTGCTGGCTGGAATGTGATCAAGGTTATCTGGGGTTCTGAATGGGATGAACTGTTGGCCAAAGACAAGGATGGTATCCTGGCAAAGCGTATGGAAGAAGTTGTCGATGGGGATATTCTCAAGTACATCGTTGAAGGCGGGGCTTATATCCGTGATCATTTCTTTGGTGCATATCCAGAACTTCTTGATATGGTGAATCATCTCAGCGATGAAGATCTGGAAAAATTAAAACGTGGTGGCCATGATCCTGCCAAAGTTTATGCTGCCTTCGCAGAAGCGGTGGCTCATGTGGATCAGCCCACAGTGATCCTGACCAGCACGGTCAAAGGGTATGGAATGGGTGAAGCAGGAGAAGGCAAGAACATTACCCACGGACAGAAGAAATTGAATGACGAAGAGCTCAAGGCTTTTCGGAGTCGGTTTGGGATTCCCATCTCAGATGATGAAGTGACCAAGGCTCCCTTCTACCGACCCGATGAGGATTCTGAGGAGATCAAATATTTAAAAGCACGTCGCGAGACACTGGGTGGTCATTTCCCGGTCCGCCGCGGCAGTGCTGAGCCGACTAAAACGCCTGATCTGGCAGCTTTTAAAAGTGCTCTGGAAGGAACAGGTGATCGTGCCCAATCCACAACCATGGCCTTTGTTCGTATTCTGTCAATGCTGACCAAGGATAAAAATATGGGCAAGCGCGTGGTTCCCATCGTGCCGGATGAAGCACGTACCTTTGGTATGGAAGCGCTGTTCCGAAGTCTGGGAATATACGCAAGTGCTGGTCAGCTTTATGATCCAGTAGATTCAGATCAATACCTCTATTATCGTGAAGATATCAAAGGGCAAATTTTAGAAGAGGGTATTACGGAGGCTGGTTCATCAAGTTCCTGGGTTTCGGCAGCGACATCCTACAGTACTCACGGTGTCAACATGATGCCGTTCTATATTTATTACTCCATGTTCGGGTTCCAGCGAGTAGGTGATATGTTCTGGCTGGCAGGTGATATCCGCGCAAGAGGCTTTCTCCTTGGTGCCACAGCGGGTCGCACCACGCTGAATGGTGAAGGTCTCCAGCATCAAGACGGTCACAGCCTACTGGCTGCTTCAACTATTCCAAATTGTCGTGCCTATGATCCCGCCTACGCCTATGAAATTGCTGTTATTATTCAGCATGGGATGAAGCGGATGATGCAGGAGCAAATAGATGAGTACTATTATCTCACACTTGAAAATGAACCTTATGCTCATCCAGCCATGCCCAAGAATGCTGAAGAAGGTATTATTAAAGGCATGCACCAGATCTCAAGTACGGGTAAGGCCAAGGGTGAAATGCATGTACAGCTCCTGGGCTCAGGTGCTATTCTTGGGGAAGTGTTAGCTGCGGCCGATATGCTCAGAAAGGAATGGAAAGTTACCTCAGATATCTGGAGCGTGACGAGTTATTCAGAATTGAGAATGGATGCCCAGGATGCCCAGCGCTGGAACCGTCTCCATCCCACAAAAGCAAGGCGAAAAGCCTTTGCCTGCCAATCCCTTCAGGATAAAATTGGTCCTGTGATTGCAGCATCAGATTATATCAAGTTGGTGGCCGAGCAGATTTCCATATTTATTGACAAACCATTTATCGCCCTGGGAACAGATGGCTTCGGTAGGAGTGAATCCAGGGAAAATCTCAGGAAATTCTTTGAGGTTGATCGGTATTCCATTGTGGCAGCAGCCCTCTTTCAACTGCAAAAACTGGATGTAATCAAAGGGGAGGTTGTCGCCAAAGCCATCAGGAAGTACAAAATTGACACGGAATCAGATAACCCGGTTAAACGGTAGTGGAGATGCTTCGACGAGCTCAGCATGACGCCCATCTATATAGTACGTCTCCGTGGGGCTGTCTGCCTGGCCATGGCCGATGGGCGTAGGCTGGTAGAAGTGTTTGCGAAGGAGAGACACAAAGTTGCAGCTTCACTTTCGTCTTTGCAGAATCCCGATAAGCGGGGAGGTCGTGAAGCGACCGTGGCAATCTCAGGATTTTTGGAGTACAGACGGATTGAGATCGCCGCGCGGAGTTTATCCTGAGTAGCATCGCAGGGCTCGCGAAGACGTAAACAGCGTTTTTTTGAAAAAGTATCAGACATTCAAACTTATTGAAGAGAGAAATTGATATGCTTAAAGAAATAATCATACCAGATCTTGGGGAAGGCATCGATAGTGTCGAAGTTGGAGAGATTAATGTTAAGCCTGGCGACCACGTAGATGTTGGAGATATTCTCGTTCTGTTGGAGAGTGATAAAGCCTCCATGGAGATTGAAGCTGAAATAGCTGGGATCATTAAAGATATTAGAGTTACAACCGGTTCCGAAGTAAGTACCAATACAATTCTGGCGACCATCAAGCCAGATGAGACTGAAGAAGAAGCTGCACCAGAGCCTGAACCCGAGAAGCTTGAGAAAAAACCAGCCAGGAAAGCGAAGCCCGAACCCCCTGTTGAAGAAGAACTGCCCAAAACGCCCATTGAGGTTCCGGTCACCAAGCGACGTATTGTATCGGCCAGTCCCTCCGTAAGAAGATTTGCTCGTGAATTGGGTGCTGATCTCAGTCAGGTGAGTGGAACAGGTCCCAAGGGTCGTGTTCTGAAGGAAGATGTCCAGAATTATGTGAAGAGTCGTCTCAGTGGGGCACCTGCTACAGGTTTAAACAGACCGCCTCAACCTGAAATTGACTTTAGCCAATGGGGCGAAATAGAAAAAGTCCATCTCAGTAAAATTCGAAGAGCTACTGCCGTCAATCTGCAGCAAGCCTGGCAAACCATTCCCCACGTCACTCAGTATGATGAAACTGATATTACCGAGCTGGAAGCATTCAGACAGGTCTACAAACATGCCGCTGCCAAAGAGGGAGGCAAGCTTTCGATCTTACCCTTTATCATGAAAGCCGCTGCCAATGCCCTCAGGGAATTCCCTGACTTTAATAGTTCCCTGGATGCCCATGGTGAGAACCTCATCCATAAAAAGTATATTCATCTGGGAATTGCCGTGGATACGCCAAATGGCCTGGTAGTGCCTGTTATCAGGGATGTCGACCAGAAAAGTTTGACCCAGCTTGCTGTAGAACTGGTTGATGTTAGCACCCGTACCCGTGATCGAAAAATAAAACCGTCTGAACTGGTTGGCGCAACATTCTCGATTTCCAGTCTGGGAGGTATTAGTGGAACCGGATTCTCACCCATAGTGAACCCACCACAGGTTGCTATTCTAGGTGTCTCCAGATCAAAGATCAAACCCGAATTTGATGGGTCTGAGTTCCAGCCTCGTCTCATGCTGCCCTTTTCACTATCCTATGATCACAGGGTCATTGACGGAGCCGCCGCCGCAAGATTTACAAAATTTATCGCCGAAGAATTAAAAGCGATCAAAAATCTATTTTAGGTTCAGGAGTTTTTCATGTCTAAGTCTAATCATGCCGATGTCGTTGTGCTTGGTGCTGGTCCTGGAGGGTATGCAGCAGCTTTTCGCGCAGCTGATCTCGGAAAATCAGTTATTCTCATTGATAAAGATAAAACACTGGGTGGGGTTTGCTTAAACAGGGGTTGCATACCTTCTAAAGCATTGCTCCATCTCGCCCGGGTAAAATCTGAAAGTGCTGAAGTAAAAAACTTTGGACTGACTTTTCCGCAGCCTGAGTGGGACCTGGAAGCAGTTAAGAAATGGAAGAATGAGAGAGTCGTTGGTCGTTTGACCAAGGGTATTGCAGCTCTGGCAAAAGCCCGCAAGGTCCAGACCATTACCGGCTCAGGTGTGTTTACATCACCAACAAGTATTGAGGTAACTGGTCCTGATGGGGTATCGGAGGTGACCTTTGAAGACGCCATTATCGCCGTCGGTTCGCATCCTACCCGCATCCCTGGTTTTCCCGAAGATCCCCGCATCATGGATTCGACATCAGCCCTGGATCTGGATGGGATCCCTGAAAATCTGCTCATTATTGGTGGTGGCTATATCGGTCTGGAAATGGGGACCATTTATTCAGCACTTGGCGCCAAGGTTACGGTTGTGGAATTCATGCCCAACCTGCTCCCCGGTGCAGACGCAGATGTGGTGAAACCCCTCGAAAAACGCCTCATGAAAGACTTTGAATCGATTCGGACAGGGACAAAAGTGTTGGATATCCAGCCTCAAAAGGATTTTCTGGAAGTTAAGATCGAAGGCAAATCAGGTGAAGAGACACTGAAAGTAGATAAAGTCCTGGTGGCTGTCGGTCGCCGTCCCAACACTCAGGGGAGTGGTTTTGAAACGATTGGTCTTGATATTGATGAGCGAGGTTTTATCAAGGTAAATGATAAAAGGCAAACCAATATCCCTCACATCTATGCTATTGGTGATATTACGGGCGACCCCATGTTGGCTCACAAAGCTACCCATGAAGGCAAAGTGGCTGCAGAGGTCATTTGTGGTCAACCCGCTGCCTTTGATGTTTCTATCATTCCTGCTGTGATCTTTACGGATCCTGAAATTGCCTGGGCCGGTCTCACTGAAACACAGGCAAAGGAGCAGGGTATTGAATATGACAAAGGTGTATTCCCCTGGTCTGCCAGTGGACGCGCACTCGCACTGGGCCGTACGGAAGGATTTTCCAAAGCGCTTTTCGATAAGGAAACGGGCGAATTAATTGGAATGAGTATCGTGGGAACCAATGCTGGTGATCTCATAGCTGAAGCAGTTCTGGCTATGGAAATGGGTGCCGATGCAGAGGATATCTCGCTTATCATCCACCCTCACCCCAGCCTGTCTGAATCTGTCGGGAATGCAGCCGAGATCGTGTCTGGTAGTATTACCGATCTATTTGCACCAAAGAAATAGAATCCTGACGCAATAATGTCCACCTTCCGGAGCATTGACATTGAAAAATGGGAACGGAAGGAACAATTCGAATTTTTCAGGGATTATGACAATCCGTTTTTTGGATTAACTGCCAACATTGAGGTTGGAACACTGCTGGCATATACCAGGTCCCTCGGGTACTCATTTTTTGCAGCCTATTTGTATATTTCTCAGCTTCAAGTAAATAAAATAAAAGAATTCCGGTATCGAATCGTCGAAGACGGTGTGGTTGATTTTAAAAAAATATCTGCAGGATCCACTATCCTGAAAGAGAATGACATCTTTACTTTTTGCTATTTTGATTTTGTCCCTTCTTTTTTAGAGTTTCAAAGCCATGTTCGCAAACAAATTGGGCTATGCAGTAGCGCGCAGAGCCATTTGGACGACCATGATCATGATCTTGCCATGGTCCATTACTCGGTCATCCCATGGGTTCATTTTACGGGTTTGACCCACCCCAGAAAGCAGGGTACCAACGACAGTGTCCCCAAGATCGTGTTTGGAAAATATACGGAATCCGACGGGAGCATTTTCATGCCTGTTTCTGTTGAGGTCCACCACTCACTCATGGATGGATTTCATGTGGGACAGTATTTTGATGGCTTTCAGTCCTGTGCTAACTTCCCCGAAAATTTTATAGAGGGCTAGTCTTGGAATATTGTATCATCCAGCATGGAACGGAAGCGTATGAGGCTTCGCTGCAGTTGAGGCACAAGATACTTCGGGTACCATTGGGA
>CAZVSF010000065.1:6376-14502 GCA_964630195.1 uncultured Lentisphaeria bacterium | reverse complement strand
TCTATGGTCCTGACAATGACGTCCATTCCAATAACGAACACGATACGCTTTTCGGGGTTAATGTCACCTGGTGGGAGCCAGTTGGGGTAGACCCCATCACGGTGCCAGAGAAGCTTTTGCTCATGAATAGTTACCCCAACCCTTACAACAATAGCTTTAATTTGGAATTTCAAGTTCCTGAGACTGCCCCCACCAGGATTTACATCCTCGACATCCGTGGCAGGACGATTGCCAGTATCCATCAGGGAATGATGACTGCTGGTGAGCACCACGTTCAGGTCCATACACCGGAATTGGGCAGCGGTGTTTATTTCATCCAGATCATCCAAAAGGCGGAACAGATTACACATAAGATCGTGCTAATTCGTTAAGCCTGGAATGCGCTGTAAATAAGGGGATTTATTTTGAAGAAAACATCAGTTAATCTCATTTATACCTTCCTTTTATGTGGGCTCATCATGTGGAATTGTCAGCCAACTCTGGTGAATGATGCCAAGTCAGTTCCCGCCAGAATAGAATTTTCAGCTATACCATCGGATAGTGTCCTGTTGTATTCCCTGAGTCCCGGGATTCCTGGACTTAAGAACGTGTATCGTGTCAGGGACGGAGGACAATATGATCAAGCACTCGATCTCCTGGCGGGTTATTTCAAAGAAACGGCCAAGACACGTTACTACTTTTCCTGGACAGATTTTTCCAACAAATATGCCACCTATCTGGATTCATACCCAGGTCGACTTGAGGATCACCTTGGACTGTCCGCGGATTTGAAATCAATGTATGGACCGGACACCCAATGGGAGTTGCCATTCAAAAACCTCAGGGGAGAAGATGTGACTGCCTACCGGCTCAGGCATCTTGCCCGACAGAGTAAACATCCCGACATGGTCATGATGTATTTTGCAGAACCAGGTGAGCCGGAAAATCTGAAATACTGGATCAACCAGATGGCGGATCTGAATCAGGCATTCAGCGCGGGAGCCTATGATGATGGTGGCAACGCTGTATATGAGGTGTTTCGTGCTGGTAAACGTACCCACCACTGGCTACTGGGACATCATGCTTATTTGAGCACGCCTGAATATTCCAGTAAGGATCAGGTCGAAACAATACGGACAATGTTGCATACGGCTGCTCAACTTGCTGAACGTGGAAAAAAGGTTCATCACGGTAACCATCATACCAGGGGAATGGTAGCATTATTTGAGATTGCTGCCACTTACAGAGAGTTTGCTCAATCAGACGAATGGTTGAAACTGGCCATGGATGGCCTGACCTGGCATCTTGAACATGAGATAAATCCTGATGGCTTTCAGTTTGAGCGATCCATTCATTACCATAAAAGCGATATAGAAAATTATTTCCGGGTCTGGCAATTGGCGAAACGTGGCGGGATAAAATTACCTGAGATCTACGCGATTCAATTCAAAAAGATGTTTGATGCTCTGGTCGCTCTCGCTCAGCCAGACAAACAACTGCCTGTGCTTCAGGATGATACGGACAAGCTCCATGCTGAAACCAATGAATTGGGTGATGTCATGGCCCTGGGAACCATTCTCTGGCACGAACCCGTCTATAACTATTTCAGCTCGGGCGATATTTCTCCGCTCTTTTTCTGGCTCATGGACGATAAAGATATGAATCAATTGGAAAGTGTGGGGAAAATTAAACCTGATATATCCTCTGCAGCATTGGCAGAAACTGGGTATTACGTCATGCGCAATGGCTGGGAGCTGGATAAACAATACCTGGTCATTTCTGCCGGACTCAGTCAGTCCAAACCTGATCATCAGCACGCTGATATGCTTGGTTTGGTTGCCTATGCCAATGGCAATGAGATCTTACCGAATTACCAGGTCAAGTACAACGAACCGGATTACATGTTTTGGAAAAATAGCTGGGTTAAAAATGTTGCTCTCATCGACAGTATTCCCCAGGCCCAGACGTGGAAGGGGAATAGCGGAGGCTCTGGTTTTGGCAAATGGCTTGACCTGCCCCAGCCCACCGTAATCTCCTCAGTATTTGGCGAGGATATGGACTATTATGCTGGTTCACATGATGGCTATAAGTCCCTGAATATCAGCTATCAAAGGGAGGTCCTATTCATCAAGGATGGCTTCTGGATCGTTTCTGACTACTTTGAAAATCCAGATGGTCTCGAGCATGATTATCAACAGCTCTGGCAGGGTAAATACACGGCAAGCAATCCTCAGTCTGTGACTGCACACTTTGATAATGGTGCTTCCTTTCAGATCCGCTCCCTGGATAATGCAGACTGTGAATGGGTTTTTGGAAGTTATAGGGAGAAAGGGTCTGTTATCCGTTTGGAGATCACTGCTGCCAGAACGCATAGAATGACCACGTTGCTCCTTCCAACTGCTTCAGCTCAGACAGGACTTCCCCAGGGCTGGAAGTTGATCGTTGGATCTGATTTACAACAGACATTCCCTGATCTTGCCAGGGACGGGGTCACCTGGGTCTTTCAAAAAGGCAAATCTATCCTGTACCTGAATGAGCAAACCGGTGGCGACAAAAATAACCAAAACACATCGGCGGTTTTTGTATTTGTCAGTGATAAGGGGGTCACTCTTTTTGGACCCCAGTCGCCTGAATTACTACAAGTTCTCAATCAGAAGTATTTTAAGAAATGATATGTTTGAGTACAGGCTGCTAACTGGAGGGACAAGCACTGTATAACTACATAAGAATAATTGTGCTGCTGCTGAATGTGAACCTGCTTCTTGGGGCAAACATTTCCGTCGCTTCAGTATTTGGCGACAACATGGTCCTGCAGCGGGATAAACCCATCCAGGTTTGGGGCTGGGGACCCACAGGCACTTCGGTTCGTGTTGAATTCGAAGATGCCAGGGCTCAAACCCTGGTCGATGCTGACGGAAACTGGCATCTTGAATTGTCTGCCAGTCCAGCAGGTGGTCCCTATGACATGCTGATCATATCTGATGACACCATCAAATATACCAATTTTCTCATAGGGGAAGTCTGGGTCTGCTCCGGCCAATCCAATATGGGCATGACTGTGGGGGGCAGCGCCCGGGTCAAAAATTACAAAGCAGAGATAAAGAACGCCGATTATCCAAACATCCGACTGTTTACTGTGGAACGGGACATGGCTGCTGCGCCTCTGGAGGATGTCCAATCGCAGGGATGGTTTGAATGCGGTCCAGAGACTGTAGAAAAGTTTTCCGCGACAGCCTATTTCTTTGGTCGCGATCTTCAGCAGGGCTTGGAGGGAGTTCCCATTGGTCTTGTTCACACATCCTGGGGTGGGACAAAAATTGAAGCCTGGACCAGCAGTCGAGCCCTGGCAGGCTCTGGATTCTTTGAAGAAGAATTGGCGGTCGTATCCAGGAGTACCCGGACTCAAGACGAACAAATAGTCAACGAATACAAACTTGCAGATCATAGGTGGAGGACTGCCATGGATAGTCTGGCCGGAGATCTGGAACCTGCCATCCTTCCGTTGTTTACTGCAGAGCATTCTCAATGGAAACACATGGAAATACCATCGTATTGGGAATCGACACCTCTGTTAAAAAAATTGGACGGCATCGTCTGGTTCCAACGGCACATCGATATTCCTGAGGCGTGGAGTGGCCAGGAATTGTTCCTGAGTTTGGGGACCGTGGATGATTTTGATCGCACCTATTTAAACGGAATCGAAGTCGGCTCAAATAACTCCCGATCCAGGCCAAGTGAATATGTCATTCCAGCTCATTTGAGCTCTGTCGGTAACAACCTGCTATCAATAAGGGTTTTTGATGTCAATCGTCGGGGCGGTCTGTGGGGGCGTGAACAAGATCTATTTATTACCACCATGGTTGGCGGAGATACACTCTGGTTAAGCGGTGAATGGAATTATCGGGTAGTTCTTGACTGGGCTGAAAGCAAAACCTATCCGCCAGAACGTCCCTATTTACATAACCGTCCCAGTGTGCTTTACAATGCCATGCTGGCACCCCTAACGGATTTGTCGATTCGCGGTGTTCTCTGGTATCAGGGTGAATCCAACGCCAGTCGAGCTCATGCATACCGGACCCTTTTTCCACTGATGATTCAAGATTGGCGGACAGCCTGGAATCAAGGTGATTTCCCTTTTCTATTTGTTCAATTGCCTAACTGGGGTAAACGCGGAGAGAACCCATCTGAGGATCGCTGGGCGGAATTGCGGGATGCACAACGACAAACACTTTCTCTTCCTAATACGTCTATGGCAGTCACCATCGACATCGGCGATGAGCGGGATATACATCCCAAGAACAAACAGGAGGTGGGATATCGATTGGCTCTCCTGTCTCTGAGAGATGTTTATCATAGGGATATCATAGCGCAGGGACCCATCTTTGTATCTCAAAAAAGACGTTGGAGAAAGATTGTTTTGGAGTTCTCAAATATTGGATCGGGACTCAAGACCACGGATGGGAGGGCTGTGGTTGGATTTAGTATTGCAGGCAAAGATGGCAGTTTTGTCTGGGCGAATGCAAAAATCAAGGGCAAACGGGTGATTGTTTCTTCTCCACAGGTGAAACATCCTGTGGCGGTTCGCTATGCCTGGGGTGCCAATCCCGATTGTAATTTGACCAATTCAAGTGGAATTCCGGCTTCACCATTCAAGACAGATCAGTGGACTGACAGCACCCGGTAGACGCTTTCGTCGTAACAAATCAGCTGGCTAAGAAAAACCTTGACCAGCTTTACTATACATCTAACTTAACCGGTAAAGTAGCTCATTTTAAGGATTCTCATTTTTTTATGTCGAAGCCCGTCACCATGCAGGACCTTGCCAATCGATTAGGCATCTCCAAGGTTGCGGTGTCAAAAGCGTTACGCGGCCAGACTGATATCGGTGAGGCTACGCGGGCGAGGGTGGTTGCTCTGGCAGAAGAATTGGGCTATCGACCCAATATTATTGCCCGTAAGCTGTCGGCAAAGCAAACCAGAACCATTGGTCTCGTTGTCCCAAAGATCGCCCATCACTTTCTTACTCAGGCAATAGACTCAATCTATTCGACAGCCAATTTACGCGATTATGAGATTGTTATGATGGTTTCTGAAGAGGATGATGCCCTGGAACAACGTCATCTTGAAACCCTGCTATCCATGCGTGTCGATGGACTCCTGATATCAGTGACAGAGCAAACAACCAATCTGGATATATTCAGAAAAATATCCAAGCGGGGGACACCCCTGGTGTTTTTTGATCGCGTTATTGAAGATGTCGGGTTTACCTGTATCAGTTCGGCAGACCATGATGGTTCTGTAGCTCTGGTTAATCATGCCATTGAACAGGGTTATCAGCGCATTGGTCATATTGGCGGTTACCAGAATGTGAGTATTGGTCGAAATAGATACCAGGGCTACCGCAAGGCACTTACCCAACATAATCTGAGCGTTCACAAAGATCATCTTGTCTTCGGGGGTTTCAGTGAAGCGGATGGAAATGCTGGTTTGCAGACAATTTATGATTCCGGTTCCCTGCCTGATATGATCTTTGCAGTGACCTATCCAGTTGCTTTAGGTGTGTTGAACTGTGCGAGACAGCTGGGGATACGCATTCCTGATGATCTGGATTTGATTTGTTTTGGAAACAGTGATTATAACGCCTTCATTACGCCATCCATCACTGGTATTTATCCCCCTGCTCCCACCATCGGTGCAACCGCTCTGGAACACCTCCTGGCTCTTATTGAAACCCCGGAAAGTTCGTCCATCGAAAATGTCATTGTTCCTGTGGATATGGTGTACGCCGATACCTGTATCAAAAAATCTAAAAAAATCGAAGGAATAACATGACTAAGCTGATTCGCCTAATTCTGAGTTTCCTCATCCTTGCTACATTCTCCATGGGACAGGAAATTGTCGTGAAGCCTGATCTGGAAGAGGTCAAACTGCTTATGAAGTCCGTGGCTACCTACCAGATCCAGAATCCGAGCCAACATCGCAGCAAAAATCGAAACTTTAGCAATGGCTGGGTGCCGGCATCATTCTATGTGGGCGTCATGGCAGCCTATGCAGCAACACAGGATGATTTTTACCTATTAAATGCTCAGAATTGGGCAAAAACCAATAAATATGCCTTGGGACCCAGATTACGCCACGCTGATGATCACGCCTGTGGATCAGTCTACCTTAGTCTATACCCCAATTCCAGGAATGATGAGCGTATCAAGGCTGTGAGGGACGTTTATGATAAGTTAATTGCCGATCCCAAGTCTGGTCGAGAGGACTGGTGGTGGTGTGATGCGCTGTTTATGTCCCCGCCAACCCTGGCTCAATTGGGCAAGGTGACAGGCAATAAAAAATATTACAAGTATTTACATGCCATGTACTGGGATACTGCAGAATATTTATTTGATAAGAACGATGCCCTGTTTTACAGGGATCAACGTTACTTCTTCCGTCGCTCAAAGCATGGACAAAAAGTGTTCTGGTCCAGGGGAAATGGCTGGGTCATAGCCGGATTACCACGCATCATCGAGAATCTTTCTGAGAAGGATAAACAGCGGGATTCATATATCGAATTATTTAAAACGCTGAGCGCTTCCCTTCGAGATGTGCAAGGGGCAGACGGGTTTTGGCGTTCCAGTCTTCTCGATCCAGAAGAATATCCCAATCCGGAAAGCAGTGGAAGCGGGTTTATCACCTATGCCTTAGCCTGGGGAGTAAATGAGGGATATCTGGACAAGGAGACCTATGAACCTGCCATTCTAAATGGCTGGGCAGCCCTGGTTCGATCTGTTCATGGAAACGGCAAAATTGGCTGGGTTCAGGATATTGGCATGGATCCACGCGATGTATCCTTTGAAGATACCCATGCCTATGGGGCTGGTGCATTCCTGTTGGCAGGATCGGAAGTTTTGAAATACTTGGAAAAGGGGGAATAGGGGCATGAAGATTAAAACTTCAGGCGTAATGATCATCATAATGATGAGTCTGATCAATTGTACTGGACCGATCAACAACGTTGCTGATTCAAAAGTGGAAAAAGTTCAGGTCATACAGCTAAAGAATCAAGCTCCCAGGGAATCCATCCTCCTCAATAATCACTGGACATATCTGGAAGACAACGCTACCCAGGCAGATCTCCCATCATATCCTCCCTCAGAATGGCAACACGTTAATTTGCCGCACACCTGGAATGCCCTTGACGCTACCGATATTAATCCAGGTTACCGACGAGACGCTGGTTGGTACCGGAAGATCATCCAGATCCCGGAAAGCGATAAACGCTGGGTCCTCTATTTTGAAGGTGTCAATATCACTTCAAAAATATACGTGAACGGGAAGCTGGCAGGTGGACATGTAGGCGGCTATGTCGGATTTGATGTTGATATAACAGATCTGGTTGAATGGGGAAGACCGAATGAAATTCTTGTGTGGGTCGACAATTCAGTAAACCCAAATATTATCCCATCCCAAAAATCTGATTTTTTCATCTTTGGTGGTATTACCAGAGATGTATGGTTGAGATCTATTCCTCAAGTTGGCCTGGAAACCATTCAGGTTTCCACACCTCTGGTAAGCCATGAGGTAGCTAATACCACTCTTGCACTCAATTTGATGAACCATTCGCTCCAACAACAGTCTGCTAAAATATCAGCAGAACTGATTGACCCACAGGGAGATAGAGTCCTTCGCTTCAATAAAGATATGGTGCTGGATCCTGGCGAATCTGCTGCTGAGTTCGAATTTCCTAAGCTCAATAATCCCATCCTGTGGTCCCCGGATTCACCAGCTCTGTATACCGTCAAAGTCAAGATATCAGGCGATGATTTTGTGGATGAAGTGTCTGAAAGAATGGGATATCGTTGGTTTGAATTCAAAGAGCATGGACCTTTTTACCTCAATGGTGAGCGTTTGCTACTCAGGGGTACCCATCGCCACGAAGAATGGGCTGGATTGGGAAATGCCTTACCTGATTCCCTGCACCGCAGGGATATGGAAATGATCAAGGAAATGGGAGCCAATTTTGTGCGTCTGGCCCACTATCCCCAGGATCCTGAAATATATCGAGCCTGTGATGAACTTGGAATCCTGGTATGGGATGAATTACCCTGGTGCCGTGGGGGCATGGGAGGTGACGAGTGGAAGGCCAATACGGAACGTCT
>CAZVSF010000065.1:0-6276 GCA_964630195.1 uncultured Lentisphaeria bacterium | reverse complement strand
GTTTACAAGACTTTTCAGACCGCTATTGAAAAAGCCAACAAGAAGTACACACATTTCTTCCATATGGAATATGGCGGATCCAGTCATGTCGGTCGCCATACTGAAAATCCCATTACGGGAGAAGGTTTCGTAAAAGAAGATGAATGGGATGAAAAACCCAATATGATCAATGTCAAAAGGGTGTCTGCTGCAGGGGACTGGAGTGAAACCTATATCGTCGATCTTTTTGACTGGCATCTCATAGTAAGCGAAAATGCAGATTGGCTCACGGGCAACGCACAGTGGGCTTTCAAGGATTTTGGTACGCCTCTGCGTCCGGAAAATGCCATACCCTATATCAATCAAAAAGGGTTGGTAGATCGGGAGGGGAATCCCAAAGATGCTTATTATGTTTTTAAAAGTTATTGGACCACTGACCCCAGCTTTTGCTATATCGAGTCCCATACCTGGACTGAACGTTTTGGGAGAAAAGGGGAGAAAAAAGAAATTTCCGTGTATAGCAATTGTCCTGAAGTCGAGTTGATCTTGAATGGTGTTTCACTGGGCCGCAAGCAGAAGGATATTAAAATATTTCCTGCTTCAGGCCTGAACTGGCAGGTCCCCTTTGCTGCTGGTGAGAACAAGCTGGTCGCCAGGGGCTTTGCCAAAGGAAAACAGGTGACGATCGATAATCTCAATATCAATTACACCATTGGAAAACCAGGTAAGCCAGAAGATATCCGCTTATCATCAAAAATATTGCCGAATGGACATATGCTGGTCCAGGCCAGGGTGGTGGATGACAAGGGAGCATTTTGCCCTGATTATGACAACAGAGTTTATTTTGATTTAAATGGTCCTGGAACGCTTCTCAAATATATGGGAACGCCTACGGGTAGCAATGTTATCGAATTCGCCAGCGGCAAAGCCTCCATTGAATTTATTCCAGGTGAGGCAGGCTTATCAACCATTGAAGCAAGGACACAGAACTTCAAGGGAAGCTATTTAAGGATAACCACACCATGAGCCTCCAGAGATATATCAGCTGGTGTGTTGCTATCCTGATACTCTCCAACTGTTCAATGCCCGTCAAAAAGGAGACTGCTGAAAATGCCAGACCTCGATCGGTATACGAGACGATCGTACAGCAGGATCGAGAGTGGATACTGGCTTCAGCAGATACGATGATGGGCAAACCAGCCAGGAGCGTCACAGAGGCTGTTTGTGAGAGGAGTGAGGGGGGCTTGCATGACTTTTATTCCGAGGGTGACTACTGGTGGCCTGATCCAGAGAATCCTGAGGGAGCTTATATCCACCGGGATGGCATGACCAACCCGGAAAATTTCGTCCTGCATCGTCAAGCCATGCGTGAGATGAGTATCATTGTGGGGACCCTCACGGCAGCCTTCAAATTGACTTCAGATGAACGCTATGCCACTGAGGCAGCCCGCCACCTGCATGCCTGGTTTATCAATCCTGAGACCAGGATGAATCCGAACATGAATTACGCCCAGGCAATCAAGGGTAAAGTCCCTGGTAGAGGTGTGGGACTCATTGATGGGATTCATTTTGTGGAACCCGCCCAGGCGATTATCATCCTACATGATGCCGGTATCTTTACTGAAGATGAATTTTTAGCTTATGATTCGTGGTTTTCTGAATTCCTGGACTGGATGATGACCCATGAATATGGGATCGATGAGCGGGATAGGACCAATAACCACGGGACCTGCTGGGTCTTGCAAGCCTCCATGTATGCAAAGCTCACAAATAATGAAGAGGTGCTCAACTACTGTAGGAATCGCTACAAAACGGTGCTGCTACCGAATCAAATGTCACCGGATGGCAGCTATCATATGGAGCTCAGCCGTACCAAACCATACGGTTATTCATTGTTTAATATGGATATCTCAGCTGCTGTCTGTCACATCCTCTCAACGGATGAGGATAATTTATTCAAATTCACCCTTGCGGATGGCAGGGGAATGGTCAGGGGAATGGAGTATATCACACCTTTTATCGCTGATAAATCAGCCTGGCCCTATCCTCCTGACGTCATGTACTGGGATCAGTGGCCCGCCCGACATCCAGCACTGCTCTTTGCTGGTTCAGCCCTGAATCAAAAAGACTATATCGAGCTCTGGAAAAAGTTTCCGGCCCTGCCTGAGACACAGGAAGGCTTGAGAAATTTCCCGATTCGCTTTCCAGTCCTTTGGTACGATTGAGAGCCTGAGATGAAAATGATAATAAAATATATGCTCATGTGCTTCACCTCCATTTATCTGGTTTCCTGCGCTTCGAGCGGCCTGAAGATCCAGATTGAAAATCCGCTTGACCAATCAAGACAATCAGAATTACTGGAGATTGATCGGAGCCTGTTGGGCGAGCAGGTCCAGATGGATGGGATGCTAGTCGTCAAAGACCAGCAGAAGGGGATAGCTCTACCCATTCAATACCTGGATCTTGATCAGGATGGTGAATGGGAGCAGCTGTTGGTCAAAGTTTCCCTGGAACCCAGGGAGATCAGAGAATTACTGATAGAACAGGCCACATCCCCATATTTTTCGACTGACGCAAAAGTGTTTGGCCGATTCGTTCCTGAACGTAAGGATGATTTTGCCTGGGAGAACGATCGTATCGCATTTCGAATGTATGGTCCTGCCCTGGAAGCCACAGGCGAGATCAGCAGCGGTGTTGATGTCTGGGTGAAAAGTGTGGAATATCCCATCATCGATAAATGGTATGCTACCGGCGAGTATCATGCAGATCACGGTGAAGGTGCTGATCTTTACAAGGTGGGTCCCACGCTAGGCTGTGGGGGACTGGGATTGCTTGACTCAGATACCCTCTATACCTCAAGGAATTTTGTCGGCTATCGTATACTGGCTGAAGGACCCTTGCGGTTTGTATTTGAATTGGACTACGTAACCTGGGGTTCAGACTCGCTCAAAATCGACGAAACCAAGCGCATATCTCTTGATGCAGGTCAACACTTTAACCATATGACAAGCCGTTTGAGATTCTCTCATCCAGTAGCTGATGACGATAAGATAGTAAGTGGGTTGGTGACTCATCCGTCACTTTCTGAAAATCCTGTAACTATCGATAGTTCAGATGATTACATGCTGATATATGAAGACTTTAAACCTGGAGATGGCGCTTTGGGATCAGCCATTATTCCCAAGCCCCTCCAGAAAAAAGAAGCCCTCAAGAAAGATGGGAATCAATATCTCATGGTGGTTTCCCCGTCTGCTGATAACCAGGTGGAATATTATGCCGGTGCGGCCTGGTCCAAGAGTCCCTGGATCAGCAGTGAAGCGGATTGGAAAGAATATGTCACCAAATATGTCGCACAACTCAATCATCCCATAGAGATACTTATAAAAGAATAATCAACAAAACTAGATAATGGAGCGATAATGGAAACCAGATATTTACCGAATCACCAAGCCTACCCGCGTATGACCACAGCAGAGTTGCGTGATAATTTTCTCGTAGACACATTATTTGTCCCCGGGGAAGTCAAACTGCTCTATGCTGATGTAGACCGTGCAATCGTCGGGTCGGCAGTCCCATTGGATACCCCATTAACCCTCAAGGGGAGCCAGCAGGAGATGGCCACCGAAGTATTTGCGGAACGCAGAGAAGTTGGAGTGATTAATATTGGTGGCACAGGATCGATTCAGGTTGATGGACAATCCTTCTCCCTGGATCATGGAGATGCCCTCTACATCGGGATGGGGGCAATAAAGATTGAGTTTTTAAGTGATGATGACTCAACGCCGGCTGAATTCTATCTTATGAGTTTTCCGGCCCATGCCTCATATCCTACAAAACTGATCAAGAACAGTGAGGGGACCGTTGAAGAGCTTGGAGATGCTAATTCTGCCAACAAGCGTCGTATCAACAAATTAATTCATCCCGGACTATTGGATACCTGTCAGATTGTCATGGGAATTACTGCCCTTGGTCCAGGTCAGGTCTGGAACACCATGCCTCCACATCTGCATCCTCGCCGGATGGAGATTTATATGTATTACAAGCTTGAGCCAGATCAACGGGTCTTCCATCTCATGGGTCAACCCCAGGAGATTCGCACGCTGACCATGAAGAATAAGCAGGCGGTGATCAGTCCCAGTTGGTCCATGCACTCAGCTGCAGGCACCAGCAATTACACATTTATCTGGGGCATGGGCGGCGAAAATCAGGCCTTTACAGATATGGATTTTATTGAGATGGAGCATTTGAGATAATCATGAATACGAACATTTTTTCACTCAATGGGAAAACTGCTCTGGTGACAGGCGCCAGCCGGGGAATTGGGTTGGCCATCGGAAAAGCACTTGCTCAGGCGGGTGCTGATATTCTGGCCGTCTCCCGATCCGGGAAGTTTGGTGAACTGGAGCAATTCTGTACACATGCAGGGCGAACCTTTGTCGGCTATTCATGTGATCTTGCTGATAGACAGGCAGTTAGTGAATTTACGTCCACTATTCTGGGTTCAGCCACAGCAATTGATATTTTGGTAAATAATGCTGGTACCATTCGGCGAGCACCTGCAGACGAGCATTCCGATGCCTTCTGGGATGAAGTATTGGAGGTCAACCTCAGATCTCAGTTTATCCTCAGTCGAGAGATTGGGAAGGCGATGCTGAACCGTGGTCATGGCAAGATCGTATTCATTGCCTCTCTACTCTCATTCCAGGGTGGGATTACTGTCCCGGGATATGCCGCCAGTAAGGGAGGTATAAAGACCCTGACCATGGCATTGTCCAATGAGTGGGCCGGTAGCGGAGTAAATGTCAATGCCGTGGCGCCAGGTTATATAGCTACGGACGTTACTGCACCGTTGCAGGAGGATGCAGAAAGAAATAAAGCCATTCTGGATCGCATCCCGGCAGGACGTTGGGGACAGCCGGAGGACATTGCCGGCGCCGTTGTGTTTCTCAGTTCTCCTGCCTCGGATTATATCAATGGAACTACCCTTCTGGTCGATGGTGGCTGGATGGGAAGGTAAACATGGCCCCCATCCTGAATCCCGATAGATATTTCGATCCCGATCCGGTCATCAGAGCTATCGCTCGCCAGTTATACGAAGAGGTCAGTGAGCTTCCCATTATTTCACCTCATGGTCATACGGACCCCCAATGGTTTGCAGAGAATACGCCATTTTCTGATCCAACCGCGCTCCTGATAACACCAGATCACTACATATTCAGGTTGTTGTATTCCAGGGGTGTTCAGCTCGAATCTCTGGGGATCCCAAGATTGGATGGAGCACCAGGTGAGCAGGATCCCCAAAAAATATGGCGCTTATTTGCCCAATATTACCATGTGTTTGCCGGCACGCCCGTATCCGCCTGGTTCGATCACATATTTTATGAAGTATTCGGTATCCAGGAACGGTTTAGCCTAGACACAGCTATGGATTTTTACACGGCCATCAAGAGCGCACTCCGTACTGCGGAGTTTCTGCCAAGAAATATTCTGGATCGTCATCATATCGAGGTGATAGCCACAACCGATGATGCTCATAGCAATTTGGAGTATCACCAAGCCATTCTTGATTCTGATTGGCAGGGACGAGTGATTCCAACGTTTAGACCAGATTTGGTGACAAACCTGCTCCATCCAGATTGGATTTTTAATATGCGGCGCCTGGGTGAGGTTGTTGGCCGTGAATTAAATTCATTTTCAACCTACTTACAGGCCCTGGAAGCGCAGCGGAACTTTTTTAAGGGTATGGGTGCCACAGCAACTGATCACGGCGTAGAAACACCTTTTACAGCCTCGCTCACAATTAATGAAGCTGAAGAGATATTTCAAAGCGCCCTGTCCGGTGAGGTGAATTCTCAGGATGCTACCCGGTTTTCAGGTCATATGCTCATGGAGATGGCCAGGATGAGCACGGAGGATGGGCTTGTTATGCAGATTCATCCAGGCGTGTTCAGAAACCACAACGACGACATTTTTGAAAAATTTGGAGCTGATAAAGGTGCAGATATCCCCATTAGTGTCGAATACACAAGGAATCTGCATCCATTGCTTAACAAATATGGAAATAATTCAAAGTTTCAATTGATCGTATTTACCCTCGATGAGACCAACTATGCCAGGGAACTGGCACCCCTTGCCGGGCATTATCCCGCGCTCAAATTAGGTCCGGCCTGGTGGTTTAATGACAGCATTGAAGGGATGATGCGCTATCGGCAAATGACTACGGAGACTGCTTCCATATATAATACCGTGGGATTTAATGATGATACGCGAGCCCTGTTATCCATACCCGCGCGTCAT
>CAZVSF010000064.1:0-14582 GCA_964630195.1 uncultured Lentisphaeria bacterium | reverse complement strand
TAAGCCTACCCCAAAGTAATCGCAGAGAACTGATTTTGTAATGTCATCATGGGTAGGTCCCAGACCACCAGTCAATGTTATGATGTCTGCTTGAGCGAAGGCCCAATCCAGTGATGCCACGATATCTTGCTTTTCATCCCCAATGATCAATTTTTTGATGACGGGGATGCCGATCAGGTCAAACGCTCTGGAAATGAAGGCATTATTTGAGTCAATGGTTTTGCCGGACAATAGTTCATCACCGATGGATATGGTAATTGCTTTTAATTGACTCATAATAGGGCATGAACTCCCTGGACAATCGCCAATGCCAGCAAACCAGCCAGAACATCATCCATCATCACACCGATCCCCCCGGGCAATTGTTGTGACTTATCTATCAACCAGGGTTTCCAGATGTCAAACAACCTGAAAAGGAGAAATGCTGCCAACCAGTAACCCCAATGCCCTGGAATAGCCAGTACAGCGATCCACTGTCCAACCAGCTCATCAATCACAATTTCTCCTGGATCCTCTACCCCTAGCGATGCAGACACCTTATTGGAGGCCAGTACACCCAAAAGTGTAATTATCAGGATGAACCCAAAGGTAATAAACGGATCATTGGTTACTTTTATACTCCAGAAATATGCAAGGGGAAGTGTAACCATAGAACCATAGGTTCCCGGAGCTCCTGGAATTAGACCTACATATCCCACGGAGGTAAAGCCACGTAAAAGTTGGTTCATTCGCTTTCCGTCAAAAGATTTTTCAAGAAAGCTCGATTAATCCATAGATAATTGAGCCCGGTAAATGCAGTAACCAGACCGGTGAGTGTAAAAATGGTTTCAGTAACAAACCATTCCTCGACCCATGCGACAATCACATCGAGCGACTCAAAATGTCCCAGCAGAATAAATATCAAGCCCACATACATGGATATGTACTGGAAGACTGTCTTCATTTTGGCCAGTTTGCTGGTATTCATGGAGGCACCATTGGCCAACATGCCCCAGCGTAAAAGTGTTACCATTCCATCCCGGATGATGATAACAGCAGTGATCCAAATGGGTATGACATCCAAAATGTTCAAGGTAATAAAAGTGCTGTTTACCAATATTTTATCTGCGAGGGGATCCATAAATTTCCCGAATTCGCTGACGACCTGCATTTTACGTGCAAGTATTCCATCAAATAGATCTGTGAGCGAGGCTATAAAAAATAGAACGAGAGCCAGGGCATGCAGCATCAATCCATCAAAACCAATCAGAAGCCAAACAATAAGTGGTGTGATCACGATACGAAAAATGGTTAAAATATTTGGTAAATTATGTATCATCATGTCAGTTCATGCCTATCGTCTAAAGCTCTTCCCAAGGTTACCCCGTCAATATACTCAAGATCACCACCACTGGGAATGCCTCTTGCCAGACGGGTTACTTTAATATCCATATCCTGTAACAAACGGGCAAGATATAATGAGGTGGTCTCTCCTTCCACACTGGGATTCATAGCGATCACAACCTCAGTAACTCCCTCTAAACGTGTGAGCAAATTGCGGATATTCAATTGATCCGGACCAACACCTTCAAGAGGGGATAATACACCCCCCAGGATATGATATTTTCCACTAAAACGACTGGTCTCTTCAATGGCGACAACATCCCTGGAATCTTCAACCACGCAAAGAATAGATTCATCTCTACGCGTATCCAGACAAACTGGACATGGATCGGCTTCGGTGATCAAATTACATATGGAACACTGGCGCAATTTTTCACTACTTTGATTTATGACGTCTCCCAGACGCTGTACATCCTCAGGATTCCATTCTATCAATTGGAACGCCATCCGTTGTGCTGTTTTCTTGCCGATCCCGGGGAATCTTGAAAACTGCTCGGTGATACGCTCCAGACTATCTGGTAATATTTTCATCCAAGTCCGGGAATATTTAGACCGCCCAATCCACCCATCATACCACCGGTTACTTGAGTCATTCTTGAGTTCGCAGCTTCCTGGGCGTTTGTAAGGGCTTGATTTACTGCAGCAAGGATAAGATCTTCAACCATATCCACATCATCTTCCAGCACATCTGGCTCAATATAGATCGATAAGACCTGCATTTTGGCATTTGCTTTTACGTTGACCATGCCCCCACCAGCTGAGCCTTCCACTTCAATGGCCGCCAGTTCGTTCTGTGCGACCTCCATTTCTTTCTGCATCTTCTGGGCTTGTTTTAAAAGATTGCCCATACCACCTTTTGGCATCATTGGAGTTTTCTCCTATTTGTATTCAAATTGTTACTCATCAATAATCTCGCCATCAAAAATATCCAAGAGATGCTGGGCTGTTGGATGAGCAAGAATTTCATCTTCTTTTCTTTGTTTTGGTTTGCGACCATTTTCTTCTAATAATTGAATGGTCATCTTTGTTCCGAAGACCTCTTCGGCAATTCTATGGATGTCCTCAGTACTTTTACTCAACTTTTGTATGTGATATTTCTGCTCCGGTGCAAAGGAAACTTTAAGACAACCTTTTTCAAAGCTGGCTGGTGTCCCCTCACTCATAAAAGCGCTTGTAGATCGGCTGATCTTTGAAAGGCGTTCTATAAATTTTTCCCAGTGTGCTAAAAGTTCCTCAATTTTGGGCTCTGAGCTGTCCTTTACCTCAGTTAGTATTTCTTCTGGTTTATCCCCTGTAACCGGTTCAGGTGCAGACTCTCTTGATGTTTTTAATTCTGGCGCTTCTGAGAATGATTCAATTTTACTTTCAGTTTCCTTTGGGACGAGATGGGGTTCAGGTTCTGGTTTTTGATCAACCTTAATTTCTTCGTTCTGCTCTGGGACTACCGCTGCTTCAGGCTGTGATTTTTCAACTGCTGGCCTTTTCTTTTGGGTTGGTGGATCAGCTTTGCTTTGAGAAGCCACTGGAACGGGCTTTACTACGGGTGTACTGGGTCTTGAACTTTTACCAGTGAGGATCGCATCAAGATCCAGAGCACGTGTACTCCTGGCTAATTTTAGCAACATAAGCTCAACAGAAACCAGCTGGTTGCTTACAAATCGTTGTTCACGGATAGTCTCAAGCACAATATTTTGCATGCGTAACAGATCGCGTTCCTCCAGATACCCGGATTGCTCTTGAAGCGCTTTTGAATCTGCATCTGAGACATCCAGGTAATCGGTGATACCGGCAACTTTCACGATGAGCAAATTCCTGAGATGTTCACTGAAACCATGGAGAAATTCTGAAATACTGATCCCGCGGGCGAAGAGCAAATTTGACTGGTTGAGCAGGTTTTCTGCGGATTGGCTGGCAATGTTCTGCATCAATTCAAAATATATCGATGCATCCAGCACGCCGAGAACCCGTCTCACCAGCTCTATGGAGGCTTCATCTTCAGCAAATGCAGAGACCTGATCCAAAAGACTTAATGAATCTCGTAAACTCCCGGCAGCCTTTCTGGCAATGAGCGCTAAACCTTCCTCAGTAATCGCGATGCCCTCTTTATCGCTAATCATTTTCAAGCGGGCTACCATTGTTTCTGTGGATATCATTCTAAAGTCATATCTCTGACAACGGGAAAGAATGGTAAGGGGGACCTTCTGTGGCTCGGTTGTGGCAAAAATAAACAGCACATGTGGTGGTGGTTCTTCAAGGGTTTTTAAAAGCGCGTTGAAAGCCTCTTTGGTCAACATATGCACTTCGTCAATGATATAGACGCGGTACTTGGAATTTGTGGGTGGGTACTTGACTACCTCACGCAATTCCCTGATCGCATCAATACCCCTGGTGGATGCACCATCCACTTCAAAGACATCCATGCTGCGGCCACCGGTAATCTCAACGCAATGGTTGCAAACATTACAAGGATTTCCATCCTGTGGATTTTCACAATTTATGGCTTTGGCAAGAATTCTGGCAGAAGTGGTTTTTCCTACACCGCGGGGTCCTGTGAAGATATAACCATTGGCCAATCTTTGCCTGAGCAGAGCGTTTCGCAATGTCCGGGAAACATGCTCCTGCCCAACAACATCCTCGAATGTCTGAGGACGATATTTTAATGAAGATACTATATAGGCAGAATTTTGATCAGTCAAGTTGTTGAACTTTCCAATTGGTTGAGAAAAATAGCTGACCTCAAAGATGCGCGCGCTTCAGGGGATTCCAGCACATGTCCACAATGCCTACCGCTGCTTCCTTCCGGATCTGACGGGGTTTAGCTCACTTTCATTGCAGGACCTGAAAGCACAACGCATCTTCAAGATCAGACGATGTTTAATACGTATTAAAAAAGCAGAATAATGTATCATTTATCCAAGTAGAAGGAAGTCTGATTTGAGTAAAATCCCCACCAAATGATATCACATCTGCAAGGGTGGAACTAAGTGGGGATCAGATAAGAATTTGCATTGGCAGTCGCTATGATGTCACAGCCAACAGATCATCCTTTGAAAAGAATCGATGCAATACCTTTATCATCATCTCATGATCCTTTACACCTGCAGTTTCACGGATGGAATGCATGGAAAGCATGGCATTTCCGACATCAACGACCGGGATACCCAGACCCGTTGCAGTGATGGGACCAATCGTTGATCCACAGGGTAGATCTGTTTTATGGGCATAGTGCTGGACCGGAACATCCACGTCAAGGCACAATTGCTTAAATATTGCAGCTGTAAAGGCACTGGTGGCATATCTGTGGTTGGCATTTTGCTTGATCACCGGACCCTGGTTCATTTTTACAGCGTGCTGGGGATCATGAAATTCAGCATAATTTGGATGCACTGCATGGGCACCATCTGCCGAAATGCACAGGCTATTTGCCAGAGCACGTTGAATGTGATGTTCTGATCCATCAGATCCTACCACTCTGGTTATGATATCTCGTATAAAACCAGATGCTGCACCATTCTCTGTTGCGCTGCCAATTTCCTCATTGTCAAATAAGGCGATCATTGCCGTTTGAGGTGCAGAAAAAGGTTTTGAGGTGAGTGCCTCAATCGAAGCATGACACATGGCCAGATTATCAAGTCGACCACTCACGATGAAATCATCATTCAAACCGCTCAGGCTGGCAGCGTGTGTATCATAGCATTCCATCTGCCAACTGACAATAGAGGTCATATCTACACCCAGAGTTTCTGCGATCACCTCTTTGATCAAATTTGTATCTACTGTGGATCCTTCCTTGGATTCAAGGGCTAAAATTGGAGGCATATGGGTCTGTTTGTTAAGCATCAACCCCTTGTCATTCACCTCTCGATTTAAATGAATTGCAAGCTGGGGCACACGCAGAAGTACCTTATCTGATCTGAAAGGTACAACATTTAGTTTACCCGCTTCATTCAGGATCACCCTTCCGGCAAGGGAAAGATCACGATCTGTCCAACTGGCCAATAAAGGTCCGCCATATACCTCAACACCTAGTTGAACATAGCCACTTTTAGCATACTGAGCTTTTGGTTTTAAATGCAGTCCCGGAGAATCAGTATGGGCTCCCAGGAGTCGGACACCCCGATGCTCGCCTGTTCCCATTTGCCATGCAGCTAAAGCAGACTCACTACGGATGACATAATATTTTTCGTTAGCCTTCAGGTCCCAGACCTCGCTTTCATCAAGTTTGATGAAACCTTTCTGCTTCAGGGTAATTTCAGCTGCCAGGACGGCATGGTAGGCCGTAACACTTGTATTTAAATAATCAATCAGATTTGCGATCATCATATCATTTCCTCAGTATCGTCGTTTAAAATATTTGCCAGGCAATTGTTGTACAAGCCCCTTCATCTCAAGTTGGAGCAGAATCCCCAGCAAAGCGAAGGTAGTTTGCTTCGATAACTCAGATAAATCATCGATGTGGATTTCCTCAGTTGCTGAAATATGCTTGAGCACCGCCTTTTCCGCAGGATCGGCCGCTATTTCGAGCTCTTGCTGACCCTGGGATTTACCCATCTTGAACTTAGCCCCCAGCTCATCAAGAATATCTTGAACATTGTCTACTAATTTAGCACCCTGTTTTATAAGCAGATTGGTACCACGACTTTGCCTGCTGGTCACTGGTCCCGGCACGGCAAAGACTTCCCTGTTCTGATCAAGCGCGAAATATGCCGTTATTAAGGATCCGCTGCGTTCAGCTGCCTCAATCACGAGGGTGCCCAATGACAGTCCAGAAATAATCCGATTGCGGCGGGGAAAATTCTGGGCATCCGGTTTGCTCCCCATCAGGAATTCAGAGATCATTAAACCTTTTCTGACGATATCATCATACAATGCTCGATTGTCCGCAGGATAGACCCTGTCCGCACCATTGCCCAGTACAGCTATCGTATTACCCTTTTCCTGGAGACAAGCCCTGTGGGCAACAGCATCCACTCCCCTGGCAGCACCGGAGACAACTGACAGTCCCTGCCTGGCAAGTTCTCGACTAAAGTCTGCTGATATTTGTTTCCCATACGCACTGGGTGTCCTTGTACCAACAACACCAATACTATCTGAATGGAGAATTCCCGTGTTCCCCCGGCAAAACAGGGCTATAGGGGGATCATAAATTTGTTTCAATTGAGCTGGATAGGTATCATCCCACAGAGTAATGACCTGTACCTGGAACTTATCAATTAATTTGGACTGTCCAGAGATGAGAGCTTCATCAGGATCATTCAGAATTGACCTGGCAATCTTATCTTTGATACCTGGGATGCGGGTCAACTCAGCATAAGTCGCTGAAAATATGTTCTCGAGAGAATCGAATTTAGATATGAGATCCAGTGCTTTTCGGGGACCAACCCCAGAGATGCTAAGCATCCTGATGATATTGAATAGGTCTTTATTCAACAATACTTGTAGCGAGTGCTTTGATTAGGTTTTCCAGTCCCTCCCCGGAAACCGAGGATATTGGAAAAAGATCAGTGGGTTCAAAGGTTGATATTTCTGGCACACCCACGTATGAATCCATCTTGGTGATGGCTAACATCCGCTTCCTCTGTATCAGTCCTGGGCTGAATTTTTTAACTTCCTCGAAGAGAAGTCTGTAGGATTCTGCAGGATCTTCATCATTTGCATCCACCAGGAAAAGCAAAACGCTGCATCGTTCTACATGTTTTAGAAATTGGGTTCCAAGTCCCTTGCCCTCATGTGCTCCCTCTATCAAACCGGGAATATCTGCCATAACAAAGCTTGAATAAGCTCCGGATTTGACAATTCCAAGGTTGGGAACCAGGGTTGTAAATGGATAATCTGCAATCTTTGGTTTGGCGCGAGATACCCGGGAAAGAAGCGTTGACTTTCCAGCGTTTGGGAAACCAACCAGACCGACATCAGCAAGAACTTTCAATTCCAGTTCAAGATCACGCTCGCGACCCTCCCGGCCATATTCAAATTCTCGAGGTGCCTGATGGGTGGGTGTAACAAATTCCGCATTTCCTCGACCACCTCTGCCACCCCTGGCTACCACGATCGACTCACCATCAACTTGCAAGTCAGCTAAGCGCTCGCCACTATTCAAGTCCTTGACAATCGTTCCAGCCGGGACTTTGATGGTTATGTCCTCACCCTTTTTGCCATGACGCAGACTGCCTTCGCCATGTTTACCCCGCTTGGCTTTGTAGATGGCATGGTAGCGGATATCCTGAAGCGTGTGGAGCTGAGCATTTACCTGCAGAATTATACTGCCACCGTTTCCGCCATTTCCCCCGGCAGGACCCCCTTTGGGGACAAACTTCTCTCGTCTGAACGCAATAATACCGTCCCCTCCTTTTCCGGGGACGACTTTAATTTTTACGTAATCTACAAATCTCATCCAGGGCCTAGCGATGCCGTTCTGCTAATTCATCCATTCTGCGTTTTAGAAAAGGTAAAAAAGAGCGATCATCAATTTCCATATCTTCCATGAGCACTTCAGAAACTTCTTCATAGTCCATGGCACATAATATTGAGACTTCACCATTTCGTTCCCAACCATCTGTAACCACAATATGATTCATGATCTGCTCGAGAGTCACGGGTAATCCTGAGATGAGTTGAAACTTTTCATCATCAGTATAGTTGAGTTGTTTTACATCCCAATAGTCACGCAACATTGTTTCCAATTCACTGACCAGGAGTGTATGCAGTTCAGATTGTGCTTTTTGAACGGATTTGTCCATATCGATCTTGTCCTGTTCAGGTAAATGAATGACAATAAATATGGTATCCCTAACTGTTCTATGTGTCTCCACCCATTTGGGAGCCTGGGTCGTACCAGCGCTGGGTAAATCATAATTGACTGCTTTGGGTGCACACCCAATGATCACCAGAAATGCTATCAGCGCGTATAATGTGTTGAGAGAATGTTTCATGGCTGCTGCTCCATGTGCTGTTTCACAATTTTTGCGATTGATCCTGCAGCAACAATTTTATGAATATTTTCAATGTGAACACTCAAAGGTCCATCTACTTCGAGATATGGAACATCTTTCCTGATCAGCTGATAAATTGCTTCACTGCTGGGTGCAAGATGATATTGGGGATTCAGATCCCTGGCCTGAGCCGCACACATCAACTCGATAGCAATGATCCTGGAAGCATTTGAAATGATCTGCTTGAGTTGGTGCGCTGCGTTGGGCGCCATACTCACATGATCTTCCTGATTGGCGGATGTGGGGATGGAATCAACTGAGGAAGGATGACTCAAAGATTTATTCTCGCTGGCAAGCGCTGCCGCCGAAACATGTGCGATCATAAAACCCGAGTTCAAACCCGCTTCTTTCATAAGAAACATGGGCAAATTGCTCTGACTGGTTTCCTGAAAAGCTGCGATTCGTCGTTCACTCATTGCGGCAACATCAGTTAGAGCAATTGCCAGATAATCCATGGTGTGGGCAATGGGTGCAGCATGAAAATTGCCTCCTGACACAATCATATTTTCGTCAACCAATGTCACCGGATTATCCGTGGTACTATTTGCTTCCCGGTTTAAGACGTTTTCTGAATGAACAATCAAATCATAGAGGGAACCATGAACTTGCGGCATACAACGGATGCTGTAAAAGTCTTGAACTCTGTCACAATTGAGATGGGCATCTCGATATCCGCTATGCGTCATAAGTTTAAACAATAATTCCCCAGCATATTTCTGCCCGGGTTGGTTCCTTGCTTCCTGCACTTCTTCGCGAAAAGCCGTATCGGTACCCAGCATAACCTCAGTACTAAAAGCGCCAGCCGCAGACAGGGTCAAAAACAGGTCCTTGATGCGTCCCAGAGATTCGATGGCAAAAGCGGTGCTCACCTGGGTACCATTGATCAGTGAAAGACCTTCCTTCTCTTTTAATTCAACGACCTGAAAATTCTTTTCTCGTAGAATGTCTGCTGACGGTTGAACTGCTCCAGCATTGCTGAGCAAAAATCCTTCACCGATAAGGGGTAAAGCCAGATCAGCCAGGGGTGCCAGATCACCACTAGCCCCTACGCTGCCCCTCTCTCGAACTGCTGGAATAAAGCTCCCATTGTACAGATCCAGGAGCGCGTTTACGACTTCTAGACGGATACCGGAATAACCTCTCAAAAGACTATTGATTTTCAGTATGAGTATCAATCGAACCGTTTTATGTGATAGATATCCACCAGTACCAGCTGCGTGACTTCTCAATAAATTGACCTGTAATTTTTGAAGGTTCTCAGCGGTGATTCTTTGGTTGGCAAGTTTTCCGAACCCCGTATTCACACCATAAACCGTTTTACCTGTTTCTAGAATATGTTCGACCACATCGCGTGATTTGCGAACCAGGCGCTGTGCCTCTTTGCTCAAAGTCAGTTTCGTGGGATCATTAAGTTCATCAATGAGCCCTTGAATTGTCAGAGAATTACCATCCAGGATCATTCTGCTATCCCCTCAATTTGTGTTGGCATCTGGAATACCATGAGATTTATACCAGTTTCGTACACCATCCACCAATTCACGCTCGGAATTTGCTGGTACATGCGGGATGGGAGTAGAATTTCGGAAATAATCACCATATCGTTTGGTAAAGATACGTTCATCGAGGGATATAATGGCGCCAAAATCTGATGTGCTTCTGATGAGCCGACCGACACCCTGTTTGTACTTGATGGCTGCTTCAGGAACGCTATAACCCATAAAATCATTCTCCCCGGCAGCTTTGAGTGCATCGCTGTTGGCCCTGACAATGGGGTCTGAAGGTACCAGGAATGGTAATTTTGCAATCACCAATAACTGGAGAGCATCTCCCCTGATATCGATACCCTGCCAGAAACTATCAGTTGCCAGAAGAATACTGTCTGGATACTTGGTAAATTGATTGATCAAATCGAGCCTGGAAACACGACTCGATTGTACCAGAAGCCGTCTTCCTGAACCTTTTATTCTTTCTTCAAGCTCCTCTTGCCAGTTCAGTAGCATGGTATAACTGGTGAATAGTATGAGGGTACCAACAGGATGGGTTTTCCATATTTTTTCCAGAAGAAACAATACTTCTATGGTGTAGTTTTCGGCATTTTGTGGTCCCATAAATGTGGGTACAAAGATCCTGGCTTGATCCTCATAGAAAAAGGGTGATGGATAGGTCTTTTCATTGAGCCTGTCGTGCCCACGCAGTCCCAGACGTTGTTTCAAATAGTTAAAGCTACCATCGATATTCAGGGTACCAGATGTGAATATTGCACTGGCCAGTTCCTCGTAAACCCGAGACTGTAACTGGTTGCCGATCTCAAGGGGAACCTGGACAAATTTGACGGCAACCACCTCACTTTTAGGCAAGATCTCGAACCAGTAGATCAAATCAGGATTATCTACAGCTGCCTGTTTATCCATGACAGCCAATGTTTGCACCATCATTTCACGCCAGGACTGTAGCCGTGAGCTTAGCTCGGAGAGGCCTGGAAGTCTTTCATCATCCAATTCATCTAAGGATTTTTCAACATCCCTAACCAAATTTGTCAGTGATGTTAGCGAAGTGATCACTGAATACCAGATCCCACGGACGGCGTCAAAAGGATTTTTCTCAGTGGTATACAATTCCTTGTATGTGAAGGTGGCACGTTCCACCTCACGTTGTCTGGTGGCTTTAAATTCTGTAAAAAAGCTCAGCAGGGTTTTGTCGAATTCCTTTATATCAGACTCAAGCTGATCCAGCTCGCCTGAGATACCTGCTTTTTGCTTGTCTTCCAGGGGCACGAGGAGATGTCTTAATTCAATGGACAATCCGCTCTTGTTGCGACCTTTGTAAAATAACTGATCCATCTGAACCCGTAAACTCTGGTAGGAAAACTCGGCTGCAAAAAATTGATAGGCCGTTTTTTCCAGCAGATGTGCTTCATCGACAATGAGTCTTTGATAATGGGGTAAAATTGCATGATCAGCAGCAGCATCTGCCAGCAAGAGGGAGTGATTGACCACTACGATATCTGCCTTGGCCGATTCCTGCCTCAATTTTCCCAGATAACAAAAATCATTGTGGGCACAGGTATTGGTGGTGCAAAAACCAGGCTCACTGTTCACTTTGGACCAGACCAGAGCATTTCCAACCGTATGAAAGCCATTGTGCTCATCAATGTCCCCTGTGGGTGTTTCATGAGCCCAGACCACCAGGGTCTGAAGCGCTTCCTTCTCTCTCCGACTGAATCTCCAGCTGACATCCCGCATGGCTCTCTGCCATTTTGTTTTGCAGATGTAGTTGTTACGACCTTTTAATAGCAATGCTCGCAGCGGCAGCCCAAGTTTCTCCTGAATAAAGGGAATCTCTTTGTGGAAGAGCTGGTCTTGCAAATTTTTTGTATTACAGCTAATAATGAGTGGATCTTCTTCTTTGAGATCGTGTCTTGTGAGGACTGCGGGAATTGTATAGGCAAGACTCTTTCCCACACCCGTGCCAGCTTCCGCCATGAGGAATTCATCATTGCGCATGGCGATCTGGATATCCTGGGCCAGCGTAACCTGTGTTTCCCTCGGCTCGTAGCCATCCAGTTTCTGAGAAAGTTGACCCGCTTCTGAAAAGATCTGATCCAGATCATGAAATTCACCCACCGAAGTGGAGTGCCTAATATTTGGTTTTTGGGGTAATGGTATTCTCGGGTACGTTTCCATTTCCTCCAGCGGTCGACCTGCAGCAGTCCACTCCAACATGGCCTTGTAGAGTTTCTCGTTGGGCAGATCTGTCTTATGAAGGACATCAACCAGCACTTTTAGTACGTCAGGAGAGAGACGCTTCATTTCAGAAATAAGGATCAACAGTAAGTCTGCCACCATATCTGCATCAGCGTCAGCACGATGGGCACCTTCTTTTGATAAACCATAGAACTCGGCTGCAGTACCAAGTTTATGATTGATCATATCATATCTCAGCGTTCTGACAAGACTCAGCGTATCAAGACGTTGATTCTTCAGGGGGATCCCATCAATGGCTTCCCGCTTGACATTCAAAAAATTGTGGTCAAAATAAATATTGTGAGCCACCAGGGGATGATCGCCCAGGAAGTCGTATAGATCATCAACCACTTCTTCAAAAGTAGGAGCATCCTGAACCATTTCATTGGTGATACCGGTCAGTTTTGTGATGAATTTTGGTATGCGAACCGGTGGTTTGATGAATTGTTGGTAGCGTTCAGTTGCGACGCCGTCCACAACCTTAACTGCGCCAAATTCAATAACAAAATCAACGTTGGGATCGAGCCCAGTTGTTTCCAGATCAAAGGATACAAATGTTCCCAGACCAATGCCCTGTAAATATTCAGAAAAGCTCATACTGAGCCTTGTGCATGATATTGATTAAAAGATGTGTTCAAATTGCCCTGAGCTTTCTATTTGATTGTGTCACTAAAATCCAGCAAATGCCCGGGTTACATCGAGCAATATTTTGGGTTTTTCACGCGCGACTGCAGTAAAAATTTTTAGAAGTGATAAATTTTCTGAGGGATTGGTAACAAGCCGGTGTGCGATCTTGTTTAATTGATCGTCGGTGATCTCTGCGATCCCCTGAGATATTCTGTAAAATGCTTCGTGGGTTTTCCCTTCAGTTTTATGCCAGCGTTGGGGATACTCCTCCATGGCCTTTTCAGAGTAATCACCCCTGTTGATCAGTTGACCAGCCACATCACCGGCAATTTCGCCGCCCTGCATCCCTGTAATTATGCCACCACCGGTTACTGGATTCACCATTCTGGCAGCATCGCCCGTGAGCATGAGCCCATTTGCTATAATCTTTTTAAGCGTTTTTGCAATTGGAATCCCACCAGCTACGCCCGACATGACAGCAGCTTTGGGGAAATGCTTATCGAGAAAGTCGAAAACCATATCATGGGCACTATACTCTTTCGCATATACGCCGTTGATTCCCAAACCAATATTGGCCATCCCATCGCCTTTGGGGAATATCCACAAATATCCACCTGGTGCCCAATTATGACCGATATAAAAATCAATCATTTCCTGATCAACTTCAATGTTACCAACAGAGACCTGATAGCCTGAGTCCATATCTTTAAGCTTAGTAGCAGTGCGCAGACCTGCCATGCGACCAACTCTGGACTCAACACCATCGGCTGCGATGACAATTTTGGAGGTCAGCTGCCTGGAATCGCCCATATATTGATATTTTACACCACCAACAGAATCATTTTCATAAATGAGACCATCCACGTAGGCACGGGTTTGAATCTCGACACCTGCCTGGCTGGCTCTATTTGCCAGTGCATAGTCGAATTGTCTTCTATGTAGCACATAGCCCGCTTCATCCATTCCAAAATCTACATGCGTATTATCCGGGGAGCGCATGCGAACTTTTGATATAACCGTGGCGATCCACTTTGGGTCTGGATCTATGAATTTTTTCAGACCGGTCGCACCCACACCTTCACCGCAACGGACGGGATACCCAATATCACGGTCCTTTTCAAGCATGATGGTCCTGGCACCCTGTTTGGCGGCGGCTTCAGCTGCAATGGAACCGGCAGGTCCACCTCCAACAACAATTACATCATAATCAGTCATGCTCTACTTCTTCCTTAACATCAGAAGACAGAACATCTATGGGGCACACCCAGATACAGATGTCACAATCTATACAGGTATCATGGATGATTGAAATATCGGCTTCGCGTAGTTCTATCGCATCGACTGGACAGACCGCTACGCAGGTACCACAAAAATCACAGCGATTGTCTTTCACAAGGATCATTCTGAACCCCTTTTATATATATTCGAACACTTCAGCAAACCTTTACGATCTGAAATGATCGATATTGTATCAGCCTGTTAAATTAGGAAGCATTGGAGCATTCTAAATGATTAAATGCAACGGAGTATGAGAACCAGACACAAGGGTTGGCTTTGGTCTGGCTGGGCAGGTAATTTAAGGCTGCTTACATCAATCCCAAACTACTAAGTAAAACCAGCACAATAAGCACGGGTGCAACAAATCTCAAAAATACAAACCAGACACCTTCGAACCAGGGATACGCTTCAAATAGGTGTTCTGCACCTTCCTTGAGGGCTTCCATGACCGAGGTCCGCGACCAGATCCAACCGACAAAGATTGCGATCATCAAACCGCCAAATGGTAAAAGCACATTGGAAGCGACGAAGTCGACGACATCAAAGAAGGTCTTTCCCA
>CAZVSF010000063.1:0-14858 GCA_964630195.1 uncultured Lentisphaeria bacterium | reverse complement strand
TGGTACTTTTGATCAAAAAAGTTCTTGGGCTCACGATATCTGATTTTCAGCGATCTTTAGATGATCAGTTGCCTTTCTGTCCTATGCTATGACACATAAATGGCACGATTTTTCACATTTTGTGTATAGCTCTCCTCCCCGGACTACCTGGTATTATCCTATATCGGATTCAGGGTACCGCTAAAGTCATGACACAAAAAATTGCCCATTCGAATTATTGAGACATTTCATTGCTCCAAAATACTGAACAATTAAAAAAATTGTACTTTCGCAATGATCAGCAAACTGTTTTGGACATGAGCTAAGCGGATTAGATTACAGGCATGGATACAAAGCAAGCGATCGTAAGAGACTGGATATTCCGGTATACGGGTGTTGAGCCTGATGCCTTTGGTAACAGGATATTGCTCACAAATTTTAAAAACTACGTGGACAAATTTGCCCACCGCTTCAATGTACCGATTTTTGGCGAAGAGCGAACCATGACGGTTGCCACCAATCAGGATGGCGTTAGTATCATCAACTTTGGAATGGGTTCTGCCAATGCAGCCACTATCATGGATCTGCTCTCTGGAATCAATCCCTATGGTGTCCTCTTTCTGGGAAAATGTGGGGGTTTAAAACGATCCACCGATCTCGGACACTTTATCCTTCCCATCGCTGCGATCAGGGGCGAGGGTACCAGCGATGATTATCTGAGACCTGAGGTTCCTGCCATGCCGAGTTTCAAGATCCATAAATACATCTCACAGATATTGGTGGAACAAAAGCTTGATTATCGAACAGGTGTTGTCTATACCACCAACCGCCGGGTGTGGGAACATGATGAAGAATTCAAGATCTATCTGAGAGAGACACGCTGTATTGGTATTGATATGGAGACAGCAACCATCTTCATTACGGGACTGGCAAACAACATTCCCCGAGGGGCTCTATTGCTGGTAAGTGACTTGCCCATGGTTCCTGACGGGGTTAAAACAGAGGCACTTGACCAAAGTGTTACCAAGAAATATGTGGACTTGCATCTGGATATCGGGATAGAGGCAATGACCCATATCGCGGATCAGGGTGAATCGATCAAGCACTTCTCGTTTTAACAAGAACAGTCAAGAAATACCAAATATTCTAGAGAAGATTTTAGAAATCGATAATTTTTGGTTTAATCGTTTTCCCATGCACATCACAACTTTGAGTTGGGACCGTACCAGGTAAAAAGACTTCTCGTTCCGGGGTGCAGTATTGCGTCGCCAGCTTATGCGTTTCTGAGCAGACATTTGCAAAGATGACCGACTCTTCCGGGATCTCAAACTCCTGGCGATCCCATTCAAGACTATCGTAAACAGCTTTCATATACTGAGCCCAGATGGGTACTCCCAGAGCAGAACCCGCCATACGCGGTCCCAGGCTAATCGATGGGGAGTCCATACCTACCCAGACTGCCGTTGACAATCTTGTCGTGAAGCCAACATACCATGCATCTGTAAACCCAGTTGTTGTGCCAGTTTTTCCACCGGCAGGTTCATGAAATCCAAATCTGGTTCGAGCACCAATACCCGTACCTCGATTGGCCACTGTTTCCAAAAGAGAGAGCATGACATAGGAGGTTCCCCGCCCTAAAACTTCCTTGCGTTCAGGGGTGTAATTTCGGAGAACGCCTCCAAAACGATCCTGAATAGAAAGAATACCCAGGGGTTCTATCCAGATTCCCAGTCGAGGGTAAACGGCATAGGCAGCTGCCATCTCAATGGGGTAGACGCCTGAAGCGCCCAGCGCAAGTGCATCACCGGGATAGAGTCTTGTCGTAATACCCATTGCCCTGGCTTTTTCAACCACGGCAGCAGGAGCGATCAACTCCTGAATAGTTCTCACGGCAATTAGATTCAGGGACCGTCTTATTCCTTCGCGTATGGTGGTTTCACCACCCATGCTCAAATCATAATTTTTAGGACGCCAATCTGTGGAATCATTGGCCCCCAGCTTGATCACCACGGGTTGATTCAAAAGGGTGGTCGTGACCGGGTAGCCATTGTCAATTGCTGCAGTATAAAGAAACGCTTTAAAGGATGAACCAGGTTGTCGTTTCATCTGCGTCGAGCGATTGAATTGGCTCTTGCCGTAATCCTTGCCTCCAACCATGGCTTTGATCTCACCAGTTTCAATATCAAGAGAAATTAGCTGGGCCTGTACTGTCAATAGTTGGCGCAGATAGTTTGGCATTTCCAAAGAATCCTGGAGCATGAGACGCACTGTGTCTGCATTAACATGTATATCATAACCTTCCAGAACACTTCTATGATTTTCCAGAATATTGTCCAGTGCTTTGTTGTTTTCGTTCAGCATACGGGCATCAAAGATCGCCTGGACCCGCTCCAGTTCTTTAGCCACGACTTCATTGGCAATGGTCTGCATTCGTGTATCAAGACTGGTATAAATGGTGAGACCATCGCGATAAAGATCCACACCCAGATCATCATCTTCCTTTTCCAGTCGTCTGCGGACGTATTCACCAAAATAGGGTGCAACATTCTTGGTCTCAACACTGTCAGGCTTATAGGTCTCAATAGGGAGCGACTTGAAATAATTGCGTTCAACAGCATTAATCGCTTTTTCACGAAACATGTTGTTAATGACCACATTTCGAATGTGTTTGGATCGGTCTGGATGCGTAATGGGCGAATAATAAGCAGGTGAGCGCAGCATCCCGACAAGGATCGCACCTTCATCAAGGGTGAGATTTTCCACTTTCTTATTAAAATATTTTGTCGCAGCTGCCTGGATACCATAAGTCCCGTGCCCGAAATACACCGTGTTCAGATACATGGTCAGTATTTCTTCTTTGGTAAAGGTATGCTCTATCTGTACTGCAGTAATAAGTTCACGGAGTTTCCTGAGGTAGGTTTGTTTAAAGCCGATACGTGCATAAAGACTTCGAGCCAATTGTTGTGTCAAAGACGACGAACCACCATGAATTTCACCTGTGACCATGTTCAGGGAGAGATTATAAACGGTACGAAATAAATTCATTCCCCAGTGGCTGTAGAACCGTTGATCTTCTGTCACAATAAGCGCTTTTTTTACGTGTGGTGGAATTTCATTCGATTTCACCAATGTTCGCTGAGTGGTAAATAATTCTTGAATGACCTGGTCATCAGCAGAGACGATCCGGGTGATCAGATCTGGATCATATCGTTCCAGCTCATCAAGGGAGGGCAGGTCTTTTGAAATAAAGAAAAGCCAGGTAAAAACACCAACCAGAACGGCCAGGGAGACAATCGAAGCAAGATATATTCTTTGCTTAAATTTCTGACTGTTAACTCTGGATTGGAACTGTTTCATCATAGCTTACAATTATAAACTTATATGCCTATCTTGTTCATACGTTTTTGAATCAATTCAGTTATTTTTCATCCTGATGGTGAACAACCCCTGCCGGCCAGGGATTCCTTCCCTGACAATAAAAGCGAAAAGAAGATCGTCCCCTTCCACGCTTCAAAAGAGAATATTGCACAACCTCACGCGATCACTATATTTTTTGCTCCACCACCAATGGTTTTTATAGTATCATGTAATATCAATAAATAATGTTATAGGGGCTTCCCCATATGTTTAGGTTTAGAAAATATGAGTCCGCCAGAGACAATGAAGCTGTCAAACGAATCTGGCATGAAGTTCAATGGATTGATGATAGTGATGATGAAAAATTGCTAGATGCCTTTCTTCTGGAAGGAAGAGCTTTGGTTGCCGACCTGAATGAAAGTGCTGAATGTCTGGTAACTGCAAATCCAGGAAAAATAAAATATTTGAATGAGGAATTGCCGCTTTCAGTCGTAACCTCAGTTACCACGAGCCGCATAGCCCGTAAACAGGGTCTTGCAAAAAAACTGACCGCCCAACTCATCGCTGAAGAAGCTGAAAATGGCGCAGCCGTCTCAACCCTGGGCATCTTCGAACAGGGATTTTATGATCAATTGGGCTATGGGAGTGGGAGCTATGAGCATTGGGTTAGCTTTGATCCAGCGGACATCACAATCCGAAAAAATATTCGGCCGCCAACTCGTCTCGGAGCGGAGGACAGCATGAGGATACACCATGCCCTTCAAAACCGAAAAACCCCGCATGGAGCAGTCACATTATACCCTGTGCCTCTTGTCGAAGCTGAATTGGCCTGGACAAAAAAGGGTTTTGGTCTGGGGTATTCAGATGGAGTGGAAGGTGAATTAACTCACTTCTTCTGGGGAAAAAGCAAGGGTGAGCATGGTCCCATGGTTATTCATATAATGGCGTTTCAGACCGTTGACCAGTTTCTCGAATTGATGGCGCTGGTCAAATCTCTCGGAGATCAAATTCGACTTGTCAAAATGAGAGAGCCATCCGGAATTCAGCTTCAGGACCTGATTAAACATCCGTTCAGATCCAGAATTGTGACTGAGAAATCAGATTTTGAGCACATTAATCGTGCCTCGGCATACTGGCAGACCAGAATCTGCAATTTGGGCGCCTGCATCGATGCCACCCATCTAAATTCAAGATCACTCAGGTTTAATCTGGATCTAAGTGACCCACTTGAAAAACTAATCGATCCAGAAATGACCTGGCAGGGGTGTGGCGGGCAATACACGATTCAACTTGGACCCACCTCAAAAGCAACAACAGGATTTGACAGTACGCTGCCAACGCTCATCGCCGATATTGGCACGTTTACCAGGTTGTGGCTTGGGGTCAGACCAGCCAGTGGATTATTGGCAACGGGTAATTTAAGTGGCCCAGAAGAGCTTATCCAGGATCTGGATGAGGTGCTTTGTCTTCCAAATCCACACCCAGATTGGGATTATTAATAGCGTAAATTTCTGTTTGTAGCCAGGTGCAGAACTCACGGTTGCACCTCTCCAGTTAGCAACTATATTTTTGGAACAATTTCAAAAGTTAAAACCACATGGGAGCGCGTCGATGCGACGAACTTTATTACCTGCCAGTATTGTCCTTTTTGCCATACTCCTGAATGCCTGCAGTTCACAAAAAGTTGGCGTTTACGATGATCTCAACAAAAGCAAAATGAATAAATCTTTCGACAAGTATATGGGGACACCCTATAAATGGGGCGGTACAGAACCCGGTAGGGGAGTAGATTGTTCGGGTTTCACCTCTGGTGTCTACCGAGATCAGGGCATCATCATTCCGCGGACATCAAGAATGCAGTATACCGTCGGAGATGAAGTGTCTAGAGATGACCTGCAGTATGGAGATCTGCTCTTCTTCGATACCCTGGGTAAAGGAGTCAGTCATGTTGGGGTATACACAAATGGCAACAAAATGATCCACGCCAGCTCTTCATCTGGCGTGACCGAGGTTCCCATGAATACAGATTATTGGATGAAGCGCTACATAGGAGCCAGGCGTTTGACAGGATCTGATTTACGGTCTGGTGAAGTTGGCGGTGAATTTCATCTGCTTCCCAAGGCTTATCCCTTCCGTATCCGTCGACTCATCGACATACCCACAGCAGATGTCATAGAGAATCGATTCATTGGTCTTGATGTTCAGAATGATGCACTGGGAAATTTAAGGGTGGCCGGTTCAGTGAGTATCTGGAATCGTTGGGAGTTTGGTGCAGAACTCCAGGTCAATCAATTTTTGGGGAAGAACACCGATGACTTTGGATTCGAACTACCCTTCTTCAGTACCAAGTTCAAGATCTGGGATCAGAAGGGAAAAGTTCTGCCCTCCCTGGCCATTGGTGCTGAAAGCAACAGCAGGAATTGGACCGTAACCAAGGATACGAACTCGGTCGAAATGGTCAAAAACCAGTGGAGTCCTCCCCGCAATGCCTACGTGGTAGCATCCTATAAATACGAGCGCTTTAAAAAGCTTCATCTCGGTCGAGGACGAGTGAGTGGTGGTCTGGCTTCCACTGATCTGTTTGCCTATCATGACACATCTGCCCATTATGATGGACATGAGGACACCTTTTTGTTTCTGGGGATTGAGCAACAAATTACACGCCGTTTCATGACCACCATGGAATTTGATCATATGTTTCTGAAGGATATCGGTTTAACGTGGAATATTGGATTTCAGTTTGCCCTGAATGATGCTTCCAGCATCGCATATACCTGGAGAAATGTGGGTGCCAAGGAGCGATCATTGGAGCGTGCCATGCAGTTTAGTTATATTATTGAATATTAGCCGGGAGCTTATATATGCCTTTTAAATGGAGACCTGACGGAACTTTTGTAAAGAACCTGTCAAACACACGCAGAATTATGCCTTTCCTCATGCATGGCAGAACTGAATCAACGGTGTATTATGAACAGCATGTTGAAGTGGAAGCAGCCTGGAAATTTGTCGAGAATTTTAAAAAAGAAACAGGATTGAAGGCCAGCATTCTGCATCTGATCATATGGAGGGCTGCTCAAGTTTTAAATGAGAGACCTGGTTTGAATCGATTTGTAGCCGGTCGACGCATCTATCAGCGAGATGGCATCTGGATCAGTTTTTCCATGAAAAAAGAAATGAACGATGAAGCACCTCTGGTAGTGGTTAAAAAGAAAATCGATCCAGCCTGGACCTTTGAAGAAACGGTTCGTCAGATCCAGGGTGGCATAACAAAGGGGCGTGAGGGCACCAAATCAGTTTCTGACAAGGAAATGGATCTGGTCTTTCTGTTTCCAAATTTTATGGTCAGTTTTTTTACCTGGCTGCTCAAAACCCTCAACCACTATGGGTTACTGCCAGGCAGTATGATCAGGGCAGATGAGCTATTTGGAAGTGTGTTCATCGCAAATCTGGGTAGTATTGGCTTACAACCTGCTTATCATCATCTCTATGAATGGGGTGATATCCCTATTTTTATGACCCTGGGCACCAATGAACCACGCATGGCACTTGACGAAAGGGGTCGCCCCGCAGTAAAAGATATGATGACCATTCGTTATAGTTTTGATGAGCGTATCAATGATGGTTTTTACAGCATCAAGGCGCTGGAATTATTAACAAATCTGATTGAGGATCCCGAAATGGAATTGGAACACACACCCCAGCCACCATCTCCTGTGGATGAAGCTCTGGGGATATAGACATTGCTTACAAATCAATTAAAATGAACATTGGTATCTTACACCCAGGTGCCATGGGCATTTCCCTGGCTGCCTCGGCTCAGCTGAGCGGTCATAGACTCTATTGGGTCTTGGAGGGTCGCAGCGTTGAAACAGTAGCCAGGGCTGCAGCTCACAAGCTTTCAAGTTTGAATTCGATTGATGAATTGTGCCATACTTGCGATCTGATCATTTGTGTTTGTCCACCACATGCTGCCCTTGAGGTTGCCCAAGCGGTACTTGACCGTTCCTTTAGGGGTATCTACGCAGATGTGAATGCCATCGCTCCAGCCAAGGCAAAACAGATCCACCAGATGATGCGCGCGGGCAAAATAGATTTTGTAGATGGTGGAATTATCGGGGGACCGGCCTGGGAAGCTGAAAGCACCTGGCTGTACCTGTCTGGATCGAGAGCAGGTGAACTTGCCGCCTGTTTTGAAAAAGGTCCCCTGGAGACAGAGGTCATGGGCTCAGAAATTGGCAGTGCTTCAGCAGTAAAGATGGCTTTTGCAGCCTATACAAAAGGTACCACTGCCTTACTCTGTGCCATCATGGCAGCCGCCGATGAAATGGGTGTCCGTGAAACCCTTGAAAAGCAGTGGTCAAGAGGCGGATCTGATTTTTCTGAACGGACGCAAAATCGACTAAAACGTGTCACGGCCAAGGCCTGGCGGTTTTCTGGAGAGATGGAAGAAATAGCAGCCACCCTGCAAGCAGTGGGACTCCCTGGTGGATTTCACCTGGCAGCAGCAGACGTCTATCAGCGCATCAGTCATTTTAAGAATTTAGAACCACTCCCAGAACTCCCTGAAATTCTGGAAGCACTGAAATCAAAATGATTTCAGAATTATCCTGCTGAAAAGTTCTATCTGGGTCCTATAAAGCGTATATTCTCAGGTCATCAAAAACGGGGAGCCAATCATGGAAACATATTTTGCGCCAGCTGAAGTTGCCAGTGAGCAGAGGCTTCAGGAACAGATTGAGATCTTCAATCAAAGTTCCCTTATGGAAGGTCTCATGGAGACTGTGGGTGGACTCCTGGCTGTTCTCAATGAGGAACGGCAAATCATTTCACTGAACCGCAAGTTCTTAAAAATGCTTGGAATCCAGGATCCAATGGAAGCACTAGGATTGAGAACCGGCAATGTCATGCATTGCATCCATGCGGATGAGTCACCAGCGGGCTGCGGAACAACAAAATTTTGTTCAACTTGCGGTGCAGGAAAATCCATCATGGCAAGTATTGAGCAAAATGAACCCGTTGAAGACACGTTTATCCTCAAAGCCATGACTCAAGGTCGAGAGAGCGATCTCGTGTTGAAGGTGAAATCCCATCCTGTCAATATTGAAAACACTCGTTTCATTCTGCTTTTTCTCAGGGATATCACGATTGAACAACAAAGAGCCGCTCTGGAAAGAACCTTCTTTCATGATATTAATAACATGCTGTCAGGACTGGTAGGGGCTAGTGAAATACTGGCACGTGAAAACAATAAGTCGCCCATGGTTGACATTGTACGCCGCTCATCTATGCGTTTACAAAAAGCTGTGGAGATCCAAAGATTTTTGCTGGCATCTGAAACAGATTCCTTCCAATTAACACCTCAACCTATTTCACTCGATCGGTTGAAGGATGACCTCCTGGCTCTATTTATGAACCACCCCGCCACTGAATCAAAACAACTGATAATAACTCATGATCTGGGTGATCTCGAGATCCAAACGGATGTCTCACTCTTTCAACGGGTATTGGCCAACATGATCACAAATGCACTGGAAGCTACTGAGCCTGGTGGAACGGTAGAGGTCAACTTCTACAGGACGGAGAACGTCATAAACTTCAGCGTCCATAATGATCATGTGATTCCTGACGAGATCAAACTCAGGATATTCCAGCGGAACTTTAGTACCAAAGCAACCGCCGGTCGGGGGATTGGTACTTTTTCCATGAAATTGTTTGGTGAAAAAATTCTGGGTGGAAAAGTGAATTTTACTTCTACAAGAGAAGCGGGAACAATTTTTACATTCTCGCTGCCGCTAAACCAGTCCAATCTCGTCAACCAATATTCATAATTGCGGTTCTTATCAAGATAACATCAGGCAATTCTCGCTAGCTGCGATCAATGAGAGATCATAATCTCAACCATATTGTTGCAGTTCTTCTAGCGCTTCTGGTCACATTTTTGTGGTCAACTTCGTTTATTATAATCAAATGGGGTCTGGCGGATATCCCTCCAATCTCTTTTGCCGGGTTGAGATACTTTTTAGCCTCGCTTTGTTTTTTGCCCTTCATCTTCAAAAAAGGATATATCAATGAGATCAAGGGTCTAAGTGCGCAGCAATGGCGGAAATTAATACTGCTGGGATTTGTTTTTTACACCCTTACACAGGGGACCCAATTTGTAGGTCTTTCTCTCTTACCTGCGGTAAGTGTAAGTCTCATGCTGAATTTCACCCCCATTGTTGTTGCGATCCTGGGAGTCATTTTCCTGAATGAAATCCCCCGAAGGCTGCAGTGGCTGGGAGCGCTATTATTTATCATCGGCATTGCCGTATATTTTCTTCCCATATCCCAGAAGGGAAACCATGGGTTGGGACTCATGGTCATGGCACTGGGTGTTTTAGCAAATTCTGCTGCGGGAATACTGGGTCGAGATATCAACAGACAAAAGGACATCAGTCCCGTTGTGATCACCTTTATTAGTATGGGCGTTGGGTCCGTCATCCTCCTGATCACAGGATTGCTTTCAAGCGGTGTACCAGTCATAAGTAGCCAGAACTGGCTTTACCTGATATGGCTGGCAGTGGTAAATACAGCCTTGGCTTTTACACTCTGGAACCATACACTCCGATCCATAAGCGCCATGGAATCAAGTATCATTAACGGTACGATGCTCATCCAGATCGCCTTCCTCGCATGGTGGTTTCTTGATGAACCCATCAGTATTCAAGAGGCTATAGGGATGGGAATTGCGGCTCTGGGGGCGATACTGGTCCAGATCCGGAAAAGCAAGCGGGGTGTGACGGGTATCAAAAAGTGAAGAACAGCTTTCTCACGGAGCTATCAGTATTGTAGATTGGGATTCCGATAACTACATTCGTCCACTAGCTTGGGATCAAAAGATTTTGTTCTGCATGTCTTTTTGATTTGATGCTCATCTTTTAAATAAAGGCCAGGGTGATTTCATGGAACACAGTAATTGGCAATGCCCAAAATGTAATCATAGGGAATATGAAACCGGACAATTTGCGGCGACGGGCGGTGGGCTCTCTAAAATATTTGATGTACAGAATAAAAAATTCACAACGGTTACCTGTTTAAATTGCAGTTATACAGAAATTTATAGATCTAAAACAAGTACCCTGGGTAATGTTTTGGATTTGTTCACGAATTAACCTGAAGCACATGTTTTATTTGGGACTACCATAGCGTTGTTGATCTTAAAACTGAATAATTATTGTTAATGCCTGAGAGGAAGACATGGGGAATATAGGCGACATCTTAATCATAGCCGTTACAATTGTCCTATTTGTAATCATGGCATTAAAAATATATAAGAACACGAAAATGATGCGTGGTACGGAAGAAAAATCAGGCTCTGATAAATCTGAAAACTATATGCATGAGTTTGTGGATCAGCCACTTCTGTGGGTTAAGCTGGCCAAAGGAATTGAAGCAAATTCCCCAGATGAAGAGGTTAGTATGACACTTATGGTCAATGCTGCCTTCCAGGAATTTGAAACACAGTGTGAACAAGCAGATACCGGAGAACTCAATGAGAATGGTATCCTCGCTCTTGAAGAGGCTGTACACAGGATATGCGCCATGCCCGGTGTGACAAAATATATGGAAGAATTAATACCTGATTTTTCACCTCGCCTGAAAGCGATCATTGATCAAAAAACATAAGACCTACCCGTATTTGTCAGCCTCAGGCTTTCTCCACTTAACAACAACATGAGTATTGATTTAAACAAAGTATTTGACCTCAAGAAAAATGTATTCATTGAGGCTTGTGCAGGTGCTGGAAAAACCTGGTTGCTTTCAAAACGATACTCAGTGATCATGGATGATTTTGCACGGCAACAGCAATCAGAGCCAGTCCATCAAAGGAACGATGCCTCAAACATTCTCGTCATCACATTTACTCGTAAAGCTGCGGCTGAAATGGCGGGTCGCATATATGAAGATTTAAATAAACTATTAAATGATGAATCGCTTGATAATGTAGATGACAGTTTTGGTTCTTTCCTGCGCACTGCACCCCAGCGTACAAAGATTCATTTAAGATCGACCTTCTCGAAAAATTCGATCTCGACCATTGACTCATTCTGTGCCCAGATTTTACGGGAACAGGCAGAACGTCTTGATCTTGACCCTGAATTTCGAGTACAGGATGAGGCTGATACGCAGAAAATGGAACTCGAAACCTGGGAGAAGTATCTGGGTGAGTGTAGTCGGAATAACGATGTAGATCTGAAAATATTATTGGATCATCTTTCCATACGACATATCAGTGAGTATATAAAAGCGTTCCAGTCACATGCACAGTTACTGGCTGACTGGCTGGAGCACCAGAGATCGACTGCTCCAGAAGATCTTCTGGAAGAATTCAAGCACGAACATCCCCTTCCTGAAATACTGGATCAGATCGAAACTGAATTGATTGAGCTGGTGAGTGAATTTCCCCAGGATGAGGAAATCCTTGATACCTCAAATGTTCTTTACCAGAATCTCAGGGATCTTCTTCAGCTATTGAGTAGTCCCATAGGGGATGATTATCGTTATGGCCAGGAATTAATTGAATTCGTTCGACGAATTGGATTGACCCAGTCTCGAAGCAATTATTTAAAGAGAATTTCAATCTCAACCGATGTTTTCCCTGAAACGTATAGAGAAGAATTAAGAGCTCGCTTAAAAGCATTTACCCAACACGTCGAGAGCTTGCTGCCCTACGATACACTTATAAACGATATCCCCAGTGTGTGGGATTTGGAAGCATGCCTGGTCAATCACCATCTGGCAAAATTCTTTCAGGGTTATTGGGAAGCTCTCAGTCAGCGACTTAGTCGAGAGGGAATACTCAGCTTCAATGAAGTCATGCTGAGAACCAGAGATATTCTTGAGGATAAAGCGGTTGCGGCGATCTATGGACAGCGATATCAGCACATTCTTTTTGATGAATTTCAGGATACCAACGATGTTCGCTGGGATATCATTCGTCTCATTGCAGAAGCTGGTCGAGGCGTACTCCGGGACCAGGGTCTCTTTATCGTTGGAGATACCAAGCAATCGATCTACCGTTTCAACCAGGCTGATGTCCAGGTCATGAATCGAGTAAAAGACACTATTTCCCGGCAGGGAGGGTGGTGTCTACATGCAGACGAAACCTACCGATCTTCACAAAAATATATATCGACTGTGGTTAATCCCCTCATCAGCGCAGCACTACCTGGTCCTGAAGATCGCGATTCCCTTGAATTATATGAAACGGTCTTTCGGGATACAAGCGCAGCGATAAGCAAACAAAGTGCTGAAGATTATATCGATATTTCTCGCTGTACAGTCAGTGTGGTTCTTGATGATGAAACATCACGTGGACAGGCAGCCGACATTTACCGAACGGCAGATCTGACACTCGAGTGGCTCAAATGGGTTGAGGATAATCATCTTGAACCTGAACAGGGACCCACAATTGGCATCCTGCTCCGGGCTTTTACACCGATTCTGGACTATATCAGAATATTCACTGCCAAGGGAATTGAATTTGAGGTGCTGTCCAGTAAGGGCTTGTACGAACAGCAGGAGACCTTTGATATTTATCATCTGATCAGTGTCCTGATCAACCCCCTGGACGACCTGGCTTTGGTGGGTGTCCTTAGAAGTCCCTTCTTTGTGATGAAGGATGCTGATATTCAACGTCTGAATGATAGCACCCGGGATAAAAATAATTCGGGCTGGGTTTGGAATGGACTAAAACAACTGCATCCAGAGATCTGTGATACCTTAAGGGAATGGCAGCAGGCAAGTGCCCGTGATCCTCTTGACCGTCTGATTGAGCAGATCATTTCACAGGATGAAAGACGCTTAAGCTGGATCTCAGAGATTGGCGGTCCCCTGCGTTTGGCTAATCTGGACCGTATTATTGATACCATCCACCGTTTGTCTCTGGACGGTCTGGGTATTCGTGAAATTCAGGAGTATCTAAAATATCAGATCCAACATGGCGATGCTGGTCAGGCAGAATTACCAGGTGTGGCCCGGGTCCAGATCCTTACCATTCACAAGGCGAAAGGTCTGGAATTTCCAGTTGTTCTCCTGCCTGGAATGGAGTCATCAGTACCCAACAATAACAGTGGGATCTTTCTTGGTAATCATGCTGGAAAATGGCAGGCCGGCATTACTCTGGACACAAAAACTGCCAGCCCCAAAACCTGGTTATTTGAAAGGATCAAGCAACAGACCAAAGCCGAGGAGGAAGCAGAAGATAAAAGGCTTTTTTATGTTGCTGTCACCCGGGCTAAATATGGAATCGGATTTATCGCAAAAATAAAACCGGAGACAAAAGCCAGATCGAATTCTCGCTGGAGTCGCTACCTGGAACCCGTCTTTGATGTGACCCTGGATAAGGAGTTAGCTGTTACTGATCCAGAGGCACTTCGGAATGACTGGCAGAGCCGATCAAATGCTGATGTCACGTATGATATCACCTCCGGATCCGAGATAATCCGGGCTGAATCCTCAAAACAACCCAGGGAAGTCGCTGACATTATCGCAGTAGAGCCTGTCATGGATCCCCTTGTTTACAGTGAAATATCACCCCATACCATTATGACCTGGATGGATCAGCACCATTATGCTGGTGCCGACGAGCGACAGGTCGGAGAAGATCTGGGACTTGAAACGTCGGCGCTGACTTTTGGTCGATTGCTCCACAGAGTCATGGAGATGGAGTGGTTGGACCCGGAGATTCATGATCAGGAAATCAGGCTATATCTGGAAGATGAGGGTGTGGTTGCAGCTGAAGAGCAAGCACCCTTTGTCTCCGATCTTAAAGCATGTCTGGAGATTTATCGGGGGAGTGACCTTTCCACAGAGTTATCTGCCCTCCCTGCAACAGATCGATTGCCTGAATTACCGGTTTTTGGATATCTAAAAAGTCGAACACATGTTTTTAAAGTCTCGGGTATCATTGATCTTCTCTATCAGGTTGGGGATGAATGGGTGGTTCTGGATTACAAAACAGACAAAGAACTACCCATGGAGGGTCAGTTAAGGAAGCATGCCTACTGGTTTCAGATTCAAACCTATCTATGGATGCTCAAATATTTATATGGCATCGAAGCTCGCGGAGAACTGTACTTCAATCGATTTGATAAACGGCTGGCCATTAAATTTGAAGAGGATCTGTATTTTGATGCGCTTGCCCGACTTGTGCATGGCAGGGGTTTGAAGCCCTCCTTACCAGGTATGCAGGATGTAAATCCAGCTCTGGCAGAAATATTGAAACGTCAGTCTGAACAGGGTGACATTTTACTGATCGAGCCCACAAAAAACAGTGGGGAACTCTTGGCTCAATCTCTTGCAAAAGTGGGGCTCAATCATCCCAGATTACAAATTAAAACCCTGTCAGAAGTGCAAAAAATGATGGAGCCGGCAGGACGAAGACTGACTCCCTATTTGACTCGCCTGGGGGTCGCTCAGCTTGCCGGAAAGCGCATGCAATGGGGGGAAGTAAATCGAATCGCGGATGCATTTTATAAAGC
>CAZVSF010000062.1:0-15056 GCA_964630195.1 uncultured Lentisphaeria bacterium | reverse complement strand
GGAAGTAACTATGCAGCAGGTGTGTACATGGTTGTGCTGGAAACTGAGTCAGGCACACAGGCCAAACGGATGCTACTCCTGAAGTAATCGTTCCGCTCAGATCTCTATAAAGGGCCGTCTTACCTTGTGAGACAGCCCTTTTTTTGAGGTGGGACCGATCTTCTTGGTAACACCTGAATTAATTCAGGTGTTAAATAAACAGGAGTGCAAGCAGGAGAAAGATCAGTCCACCTGAGAGGGATCCAGCAATGTTGACCCAGTCATTATCAAGCCAGAGGATACCTGAGACATGTTCTGTCTCCTCATGGCAATGAGTTGTTCGTTCAGTGCCTTTTCCACAGACAGCGCATTTAAACTTGGCCTGAACACTGGCCCCAAGCACACTGTCGATGACAGTGCCCAAAAATCCTGCAGCAATAATCAGGCTGATCAGCTGTAATTCCCACTGAATAAATCCCATGAGAGCGGCGATGCAAACAATGATTCCGGCTCCCAGGATTCCTCCACTTGTCCCTAACCATGAGATCCCTCCTGAGTATCCCTTGGGGACTCGTTTCCAGCTCAGGATGTTGTATGGGAGTGTTTTGCTAAAACTTCCGATCTCTGTTTCCCAGGTATCAGCCGTAGCACTCGCCAGGGAGGCCAGAAAGGCCCAGTAAAGCCAATCTATTGAATAATTGCTAAGGTACCATGCAATCGTAAAAATCAGCGGTATACCGCCATTCGCGTACACCTGAACAATGTCCCGCTGGGACCCCTTGGATGAGATGATATCCTTTTTGGATTGTCTGTCCGCCACTTTGGAGAGGATGCTGGAAAGGACAAAAAAACCAATCAGCGGCAACATGGTGTGCCAACTGCCCATCCCGAACATGAAAACGCCGAGAAGAAAAGCTCCAAAGCCACCGCTTACACTTAAGGCCTTCATTTTGAATGCACCATAGCCCAGTATCATTGAGGCAGCAAACCAGGCTCCCAAATTGGCCAGGGTACCTGTTGATATGGAGGAGAGAAAAAGATCCATACCCAATGCTGCACAGAGTGTCAGGCTCAAATTGTCGCTACCACGTTTTGAAACTGCTTCACCCACGGTTGCTACAAAGGCAGTAAAGAGTGCCATTGCAAACAGATGGGAAGTTGCCAGGGGTGTATTATTCGCCAGACGTGAATACAGCGGGAAGGCCAATACAACGACCACAAAGCTGATAAGAAAGAATGTGATGCTTCCAGCCCAGCTCTTCTTGTCATGCCACAAGATGAATTTGTGCTTTGAATTCACCCGCTCACCTACGACAGTAGCCCCAGTATCAGCAAAGGCCAGGATCAGCATTGCCACCACAAAGAGTACAATATTTCGATCCCAGAACATGATTACAAGCAGGGTAAAAGCAATAGGGAAGTACACGGTACCAAATGAGATACGCTCAGTCGTGTGCATACCCTTCAGGCTGTCCTTCTGCAGGGCGAAATAGTTTAGAACTGTGAACAGAACTCCCAGAAGGATAACCGGGGTCTTTGATTGAAGGATAAAGGGTGCCAGAGATACCAGAATACCCACCATGACATGTACAAATTTTCTGGAAAGTTCCGGAGAAAAATTAAAAACTTTTCTGGCAATTTCGGCCAGACCGATAAAGACCATTATGATTGAAAAGAAAACAAGAAACGCAATCCATTCGTTGGGTAGATCGAAGAAAATGGGCATTTGGCTTCCTTTCAATTCGCTGGATTCACCACTGTTCCAAGTCGCCATAGGTGAGGCATCAAACTAAAAGAATCTGATGGGGAAGTCGAATGTAAAAGGATAACAAAAGTTCAAAAATTTATACAAAAAAAGGCCCCGCCAAAGGCGGAGCCTTTTAATAAGAACGGTACTCTCAGTCTATTTGATAAGAGTCATCTTGGCTGTCTTGCGCACATTTCCTGAACGTAGTTCATAAATGTAGACACCGGCAGCAGCAGGTGTTCCGTTTGCATTCAAGCTGTTCCAGGTAACACTGTGTGTTCCAGGACCGTATGAAGCATTATCAGCTAAACGAACCACTTCCTGTCCAAGCATGTTATAGATAGTCAGATTCACATTGTCTTTAGCCAATGGAAGTGTGAATTCTATAGTTGTGTTAGGATTGAAGGGGTTTGGATAGTTTTGTTTAAGTTTATAATCATCAGGTGTGACGATGGTCCACTTGTTGTCTACGCCTACAGTGGTTCCCAGCTCTGTAATAGAGAAGGTATAACCCATTGGGTTGCCAGCTGTATAGGGAACTTCGAGAAAACCCTGAACGAGTTCGGAGTGTCCATCACCATCGAGATCGTTGGCAAAATCAAGACCAAAACCACCCATGGTTTCATTCCAGTTCGTTACCACAGCTTCATCCCAACCAGTACCATTGAAACTGTATTGCATGATGCGAGCATGTGAATAATCAACACCATAGAGCTCATCAACACCATCACCATCACTATCGCCACCAGTAAGATCCCAGACGGCACCATGGTGAGAGAGAATGTTTACGCCATTTTCAAAGGTGATATCAGCAACATCATCGCCACCACTGACCTGCCATACCCAACCCAATGAGTATTGAGGACCATAGATTTCATCAATGCCGTCACCATCGATATCAGTCACGTAAGTTTTACCGTAAACCACATCGTCAGAACCGGAAGAATCGATCATGGTTGCGCTCTGAATAGCATAGTCATCTGTTCCCACGGACTCTACCACCAGAATGGTGTTGTTGTTCCATGACATGAAACAGGCTTCCATGTCGCCATCGCCATCAAGATCGGTCACATTTGGCTGACCATAACCAGGTGATCCGCCCCATTCAGGAGCATCTTTGTTGGATTCCCATTCGGAGACCAGTGAGTAAAAACCTGATTCGAAGGTTCCATCAACGTGTGCTATCATATGGATATCATAGGTAGCGCCACTATTACCATTATTGGAAATCAGGATTTCCTGTTGACCGTCACCATCAGGATCGCCAACATTGATTGTACGATCTCCATAATATCTGTCAACCTCAACACCGCCTACCATTACTGGTAAGACATACTGGGTATAGTTATCACTTCCAACGACGCCATCCCATTCCCAGACGTTGAGTCCGTTGCCAGCTTCAGCAGCATCGCGGAAACTCATAAAGATAATTTCGCCTCTGTCATTGCCATCCAGATCACCTGTAATAACAAAACGGACGGGGGAGTAATAAGATGTTGAATCAACAGTTATTGTATTTACCCATTCCAGAGTATTATCACCAGTCACTTCATAGATATGAAGACCACTAACCTGGTAATCTGTAACAAAGACCTCTTGCATTCCATCACCATCAAGATCACTACCAGCGGTGACACCACGAGTCTGATAACCGGGAGTAACTGGATCGACAGAAGAAGTATCAGCGATAACCGGGCGTGTGTCGCTACCAGCTACAAAGTTCCAACCATCATGCTCGAAAATCAGAGCAGTAGGTGAATTCACACTGACTGCAAAAATTTCGTCCAGCCCATCATAGTCAAAATCACCCAGCGTAACATCTTGCCAGGTATCATCCATCATGTCTGTCATAACGGGGTAGGCTGTCCAGGATGCGGCATCTGTAACATCACCCATATTATCATACTCAAGATCGATGATCATTGAAGAGTCGGTGGTAATAATATAATCTGCGCCATCAGCAGCGCCCCACCAGATATCTGTGTTACCCATTTTAGCACCACGGAAAGAAAACTCGTCTGTGCCGACATAGATCTCATAAATATCACTGTCAACATCGAAAGCTGATAAATCGGATCCCAGATCGTAGACCAATACATTTCCATAGGTTGATGCCAGGTAAATTTCTGTATACCCATCTCCGTTCAGGTCACCAGATGCCAGGGATCGTTTTGATCCACCATCATAGCTTGTGGCATCGTCTGTGAAGAGAATCAACTCATATGAATCAGGTCCAGTGACATCAAAAAAGCTGATGCCATTAAAATCCCATTCAACCATGGCAAAGTTGGTGGTACCGTCTGCATCAAAATCACCAATAACTGCGCCGTCATATACAGAACAGCAGAAACTTTCATCAGAAAATTCAACAATCCAGTTTGGGAAATCATATGTAGAGGTTGTATCAAGGGACATGACAAGTACGGCCCCTGCACGACCATCATACAACAATAATTCTGTGACACCATCATCATCCAGATCATTTGCAACGACGGTCTTGGTTGATGTTGGGATAGGATCTGTACCAATGCCGGCAACTTCTGCAGGATTCACAGAAGCAACCTCAATAAAGTCGATCCCGCCAGCTGACACTGCTGCTGTATCCAACTCAAAAATAAACAGTGAATTATGTCCACCGTCGGAACCACCTTCACCACCAACCAGCAGTTCGGCAATACCGTCCCTGTCTAAATCGGGGGATTGGTCTGCGACAACATAGCTCCAGACGACTTCAGTAATTGTGTGTGACCAGACTTCACTCCAGGCATCATCGCCCTCATTCTCATACATATGCAGTGTGATACCACCGTTGTCAGAAAAGGCAACGACTTCAGGATATCCATCAGCATCGTAATCAAAGGGACCTGAAACGCCCCAATACACATCTCCATCCGTAGCATGTGTTTCATACCAACCAGTGGTGTAACTGTTTACACCGTTTGCACCAGCCATGGCAAAAACTGCCATTGAGACCAGTAGTAGGGCAATTGACCATTTTGGTAAATTCATTCCCATTTTTGTCCTCCTTTGTTAATTGACACTTTTAACTCTCACGTAAATAAAACGAATGGATACATCTTACTGAGAAATCCATTCGTAAGTTTAATAACTGAAAGTGCCACAAATCTAGAGGAGAGTTCAAAGGTTGACAAGCAAAAACCACATCTTTATCGCAGTTAGTTAATAATAACTAGTTAACTAACTAAGATGGTTGACTTGATTGAACAGTCCGACTATAATAGTGGATTACAGATCTTTACTATTAGTAATGAAATAGAACCAGGGAGAGTATATGAGTTCAATGCTGGTAAAACTTCACAGAACTATTTATAGCATATTATTATTAGTTCTAATGACCAATCATTTATTTGCCGGAACAACGGGGAAGATTTCTGGTCGTGTGACGGATGCAGTAACCGGTGAAGGCTTGCCCGGGGTGAATGTTATCCTTGAAAATACTGGGATGGGTGCCTCAACGGATATGGATGGAATCTATTTCATTATAAATGTACCGGTGGGCGTATTCTCTGTCCGTGCAGAGATGATAGGCTATAACTCCAGTATTATGACCGAGGTCTCAGTCAGGGGTGATTTAACAACCGAAGTTAATTTTCCCATGACGATTCAGGTGCTTGAGTCTGATCAAGAAGTGATCGTGGTTGCCGAACGCCCCATGGTTCAAAAAGATTTGACCTCAGGGCGTTCCATCGTTAGCGCATCAGAAATTTCAGAAATGCCCGTTGAATCCCTGGCAGGTGTAATTGGGACAAAAGCGGGAATAGTAGCTGGCGCCGATGGTTCCATGCATATTAGAGGGGGCCGATCCAGTGAAGTAACCTATATGATTGATGGTGTCCCGGTTACCAATATCTCTTCCGGAGGTCTGGCAGTTGGTCTTGAAAACAGTGCCGTTCAAGAACTACAAATTTTAAGTGGTACCTTTAACGCAGAGTACGGGCAAGCCATGTCAGGCATCATCAATATTGTTACCAAAGAGGGCGGCGAAAAATATCAGGGTAATATCAGTGCCTACATGGGTGACTATTATTCCGAGGACACACGCTTTTTTGAGCACGCAGACCAGTTTGATTTCAGTAACATTAAAAACCTGGCGCTCAGTTTGTCTGGCCCCGTACCAGGATTTGGAAAGAACTTGACTTTTTTTGCCAATGGACGTGCCTACAACTATGGTGGTCTATATCGTGGCGTCAGAGAGCATACGCCAAATGATGTCAACTATCTTACTTCCAAAGCTGTTGAAGAATTACGGGATTCTCCCTGGGGTCGGGCGGGATTGCTTAATTTTGCGGAACCCTTCACCGATCTGGATGGCGATGGCAAGTTGGCGCCAGGAAGTGAGTCCTACTTTGATTTTGACGGAAATGGACAATTTACAGCAGGGGAGCCCTTCAGGGATGTCAACGGCAATGGTCGTTATGACCATAATGTCGACTTTAATCAGAACGGTTACATCGACAATGAGGACTGGGAATTTATAGATCTCAATGGAGATGGTGTGCTCAATGGAGATCCCTTTGTAGATGCCAACTTTAATGGTGTTCTTGACGGAGAACCCTATATCGATTTTAATGGCAACCAAATGTGGGATAGTGGTGCCACAGGGGATTCCAGTATTGTTCGTCTGAATACTTCCTCACGGGTCAACGGAATGCTCAAACTGACCTGGAAGATCAATCCAAAGTTAAAACTTAATGCAAGTATCATTCACAATGTTGCTCAGTCCCAAAGCTATAGTCGGGGATATAAGTATAATCCCGATGGCAGGCCCACAAATCAGTCGACTTCAACCTCGATCATATTGGACTTAAGGCATTCACTTAATGAAAGCATGTTTTACAATATTAAAGGATCCTTTTACCAGACCACAGCTAAAACTTTTTACATAGATGTAGACCCCTCAGATCTCAGTGAGGAAAAATCACTTATTTTTAACAATGTGAGTGATTGGATTGAATTTATTGACGAAGCCATTGCAGATGAAGCAGCTGGAATCGGAATGGGGAGTTTTTACGGTGCAGTGAGTGACTCTTTGCTGATCCTGAAAAGCGATATGGAAATCTCTTTTCTTGATAGTATGACTGTCAATGGAGAAGTGCTATATGCAGAAAATATTTTTGGGAGCAATTCATTTTTATTTGGAGTCACCAATACCTGGGAAACCACTTCTGCCCAATCATGGGTCCAGATAATTAGCGATCCTTCGATGATTGACTGGGTACGGCAAATCAAATATGATTTTGTCATCAACGATCTTAAAAAGGCCTACTTTTTACCAAACGAAATTTCAGAACAGCCAGATAACGAATTTTTGGCTGGAGGCCATAGTCATTCCTTCTCGGAGCGCATCAATAGAACCTACCTTATGAGTGGGGACCTTACCTGGCAAATGAACAACACACACCAGGTGAAAGCTGGTGTTGGCTTTAAAACCCATACAATGGATTACAAAGCCTACACTGTTTTTGTCCAGGAAAATCTGGACTGGATTCCAACCATTAAAACGCCTGAATCCAGCTTTTCAAATGATTCTTATGACAATTGGCTTACCGACGCTGTATCCAAACTATCACTCAGCACACGTAACCCGCGTGAAGCGTATATGTATGTCCAGGATAAGATCGAGTTGAAAGATATGATTGTTAATCTTGGCTTGCGCTACGACTATTTCAACCCGAATTATTTCGTTCCCAGTGATTACAGGGATCCAGAAAACCCAACCTACTGGCTCTATACGCTTACCAATCCAGAGACTGCTACTGTTGACACATTTTTCCAATTTTCTGGTGAAGTGACAGCTTTTGATGAAATTCTTGATACGCTGGATGCCAATGGAGAACCCTGGAAAGATTACAATGATTTTTATGTAGGTACTGATGCTGTTAATCAAATTTCACCCAGAATTGGTGTCGCTTATCCCATTACTGATAAAGGCATTATTCACTTCAGTTATGGTCACTTTTTCCAGATTCCCACTTTTAGCTACCTGTATGCGAACCCTGAGATGGAGATCAGCACAGCCAGTAACGAATCCATTCTGGGTAACGCCAACTTGAAACCTCAAAAGACGGTTACCTATGAGATTGGGTTACAGCAGGAGCTGACTCCGGATCTTGGGATTGAAATCATTGCATTTTATAAAGATTTTTCAGGACTATTAAGTTCTGATCAATTCGAGAAGTACAATACGGTTAAATATATCGTTTACTCAAATCGCGATTATGGTGATACAAAAGGGATCACATTCTCAATTAATAAGCGGCGCACAGGTTTACTCTCTGCATCAGCAGACTATACCTATCTCCTGGCACAGGGCAATGCCTCCAACCCATTGGCCTTGTTCTATGCAAACCAGAGTGATCCACCCGCTGAAGTTGTCAAGCAGGTTATCCCTCTGGACTGGGATCAAACACATACAATTAATGTGAACATTTCCCTGTCTCAGCCACGAAAGTGGGGTCTTTCAATTCTCACCAAATATGGATCTGGTTTGCCATACACACCTACCTATCAGGGGTCATCACTGGATGCAGCCAATTCAGATCGTCGTCCTGATTTCTTCAATGTAGACATCAATATGCACAAAGATGTTACCTTCGCCGGTCTGCATTGGACCGTTTTTGCGAAGATCTATAATGCTCTGAATATCCAGAACGAGAGAAGTGTATTCTCAGATACTGGACGAGCCACGTATTCCCTCATCCCCACCTATACACCGGATCGCGGCAATATTTATGGCCGACATTCCCTCTCCGATTGGTTAACAAGACCTAATTATTTCAGTAGTCCTCGACAGTTTCGTGTCGGTTTCTCAACAAGTTTCTAGGAAGGTGATGAATATGAAGAAGAATATGACCCTATTGCTCGCCTTCATCACCTTCATGGGTGTGTTGAATGCAGGATCAAATACCAATAATCCAGTGCCCGCCGATAAGCAGGATCGTGCAGCCTGGTTGAAATATTTTAATACTCTGGATCGACAGGCCCATTTATCCAAGGCTTCTGCGCTCAGTGACCGCAAGGCTGGGACGCACAATGGGAATCGAGTCAGAACACTCTTTTACAATTATGGATCTATCGGTCGCCCCAATACAGAGCCTTCCATGGAATGGCCAATTGGTTCCGGACGTGGCTACGCCTTTGAATTTGGTGTGGTCGCAGGTGCCAGGATTACAACATTTGGCGGTCAAAATGACATCATTGTCAGTGATGGTCTCACGGTAGCCGGTGTGCGCTATGATAATAGTGGGTTTGATAATAATCCTGGAGACTGGCAGCCCTTACCCGGGTTCCATGACCCCTTTCAATCCTCCATTGCCATGAGTGACGCCATCGATGAGAACAGGGATAATAAACCTGATTCATGGCCCAGCAACTGGTACAACACTGCCTTTAGTGATTATATGTGGCCGGGTGAGTATGGTGTTGGAATCACGACGGCCGACCAGGAATCCTACTACGTCATGGATGATTTCTATATCAAGAGTCACAATACATACTGGCCCCAACAAGGCTGGTCAGACTCCCTTCGTGGTGATGAATTCTACCCTGGATTTCCTGTAGACACTGTACGGGGAGGGCTGGGTCTGGAGGTTGAGTCTCGCGGCTATCAATGGATCGCAACCAGAGCACAAAATGTAATTTTCTTTGTCTATGAATTGAAGAATGTCGGATTGGATACTCTGGACAATATGTATTTCGGTATGTATGGTGATCCCCATATTGGTGGTGCATCTGACTATAGTGATGACGATGCATATTTTGATACTTTTATCGATATCGTATATGGCTGGGATGACGATGCCATTGGTGATCCAGTATTTGGAACCACGCTTCCTGGATTTTTTGGCTACAAATTTTTGGAGTCTCCCGGTGAACCTCGGGACGGAATAGATAATGATTCCGATGGGATGATCGATGAATCCATGCAGGATGGGATCGACAATGATGGTGATTGGGAGATCTACGCCGATTGGAACCTGAATGGTGAATGGGACGAAGGAGAACCTGTAAACGATGATTTGGGTACCGATGGTGTAGGTCCAGATGATCCGCAGTACGTAGGGCCAGATGCCGATGGGACAGAAGCCAACGGTGTGCCAGACGCCGGTGAGCCGAATTTTGATGAGAAGGATCTTGATGAGGCTGACCAGATTGGTTTAACCGGGTTCATCGTTAATACATACTCGAACAGTACTGAAACAGAAGATTACTATTATTCCAGTCGTCTCACAGCACCCATTGACACCTCCGCTTTCCAGCAGAATGCTGACAATATCTTTATGTACAGTTCTGGGCCCATTAAAATGGCTCCCAACGATGTGCGCCGTTTTTCTATTGCCATGCTTTATGGTTATAATTCTAATGGAGCAACGGGTGAAACGATTTATGAAGATCCTCACAATATTCGTGATCTTTATGCAACTGCCGACATCATGCAGGAAATTTATGATGCCGGATATCGTTTTGTGAAACCACCAAATAAGCCGCGCCTGACTGCCGTCCCAGGGGATGGTCAAGTGACCCTTTACTGGGATGAAGGTGCTGAGAAATCTCGGGATCCGCTGTATGGTAAGGATTTTGAAGGCTATGCCATATACCGAGCAACCGACTTTGGTTTCAATGAATCACTGGTGATCACAGATACCTATGGCAGTCCCTATCTTTGGAATCCAATCGCAAAATTCGATTTGAAAAACCACATTTCCGGACCCCATCCTACAGAGCAGATAAAAAACTCTGGTCTGCACTATGATATGGGTCGGAATAGCGGTTTGGTACACAGTTTTGTCGATAAAAATCTGGTAAACGGCCAAAGATATTTTTATGCAGTCTGTGCCTATGATTCTGGCTCGGCCATTGATACCATTCCTCCAACAGAGACCTCTAAAACGATCCAGGAGGACTTTGCTGGCAATGTTTCACTGGATGTTAATACAGCAGTGGTTACACCCCAGGCTCCCTCAATTGGCTTTATTGCTCCAGAGATCATTGACGTCAGTGATTCAGATACACCGGGTACGGGCGAAGTAGAATTTAAAATAATCGATCCGACCCTGATTCCTGATAACCGCACAATGGAATTGCGCTTTGTTGATTCAGGGATGGACCTGGTGGACAATGATGGTGACTGGGAGACCTTTACAGACATGGAAACCATGATTGACAATGGAATCTATGTGGATATGATCATTCCTCCCAGTGGCGACACCATAAGCTATGCAAGTAGCTCAACAGATATGGTCCTGGTGAAGGGTGAAGTGGGTGGCATCTTTGATTACAATGGCTATCAATGGAAAATAAAAACATGGGATGAAGGGCCAAGCCTCTCAACAGATACAGTATATATCTATCCAGATACCCTGGTCATCGCACCTACCCTTGACATCTGGGATCCAGCCATTGATGGTAGCGTCAATGATGATGTTGGCTCCGATGGCTGTTCAGATGAATATGAAGATGGCAGCGGTGGATGTTCTGAATCGATCGTGGCAACGCCTGGGTCCGATCCCAATGGGGATAACTGGAACCCGCTGACCAATGCAACCGGCACCGAAGCCAATGGAAGGCCTGACACGGGTGAACCTGATATTGATATGAAGGACTTTCAGGAGATGGTCCGCAACACTCAATCTTTCTCCTTGGTTGACATCACCGACCCCATGAACGAATTGCTGGTTATGGATCAGCAATTGGGCTTCCATGGTGAGGATTATAATCAGATCAGCAATGGTCTCCAGATCTTCGTCGAGAACGATACCCTGAAATTAGATGATGAGCGCATTGGCTGGTCCAGTGGAGATTGCATCTGGCGACCATCTGCGCGTGTATACTCCAGTGGCACCCAGGGCATTGCCATACCCCTGGATTATCGTCTCGAATTTTTTGATACCGTGGTGGATACCTCTCTAAAACTGGGAGTATGGACAAGAACGCAAATCCCTATGGCTTATAAAGTTACGGAAGTTCAGACTGGTAAAAGAAGTAATGTCATTGTTGCCAGCAACGTGGATTCGAGTCTTAAAGCCACCAGTAAAATTACACCCTTTCAGTATACCAATGAGGATCGCAGTGGGACTGTGATTGGAGTGGATCTTATCCCAACATGGGAATTCACCTTCAGCACACCCCTGGGGAAAATAGAGAGTATGCTGCCCCTGACGGATGGTGTGATGATCGGAACTTCGACCAAGGGACTAGCTGTCTATAATCAAGACAGCAAAGGCTGGAAATTCTGGACCAAGGCTAGTTCCGGTGGTGGTTTGATTTCTGATGTGGCCATCAAAGATATCATTTATCATGAGGGCCACTACTGGATAGCCACCTCCCATGGCGTTGCTCTTTATGATGGCGAGATCTGGAAACACCATCAGCGTCTTGAGGTTATTTTCGATGAATGGGAACCAGATAAATCTGCTACCCTGGAGGAACCACAGGCTACCAAAAGTTATGCCGCCTGTACGGCCCTCGATGTGGATGCTGAAGGATCGGTCTGGATCGCCACAGGCGTTCATGGCCTTATCAAGGTGAATACCAAGGGGACGTATATCAGCAGTTACGACGACGATATTGACTTTTTTCCTGGTCCTGACACCCTCTCAGACTACCTGGAAAAATTAACCGATACAAAAGTGAACGATTTGAAGGTTGTTGATAACAATGTATGGATAGGAACCGACAAAGGTCTTATTTCCTACAACTACATTGACTCCGTCTGGACGCACTATCCGAAGGACAATGTAAATGGTCTTTTAAATGATGATATTTATGTCATCGACCAATTACCAGAATCCCGGGGTGGCAACCTTATATTGGGTACAGGAAAAGGTGTCGCCGTCATGGTTGATCAGGCCTTTACGGTTTATTCCAAATCGGACAGTACCTTACCTGATAACAAAGTATACAGCATCGGGCATGACAATGACTCCCAGTTTTTTCTCGGAACTGGAAACGGTTTCGCAGTGATGGATATCTCAAATGCCAATAGTGATTTCAGTACTGGAGTAGAATTTGAGCAGTTTGAAGCCAGTTGGGGTGATGAGACCATTTATTCTGATAAAAATATCAAAGCCATCGCTTTTTCTAATGGGCTAGGATATTTCGGAACCGAAAATGGATTGGAGCAAAGGATCAGCCAGAACGAGTGGAATACCTTTGGACCCCAGCCAGGTGACGTATTGAATATTTATACCAGAAAGGAATTTAGCAGCCTGGATAGTCATCTGTATGAGACTTCTGCAGCCAGGGAAGATGCTGCCAGGGTTGAAAACAACCTGGAGAAAGTAGCGGTAGTCCCGAATCCATATGTGGCTACGGCCATCTGGGAACAGAAGCCGTATCTTCAGTCTGGTCGGGGAGAACGGAAAATATTCTTTATCAATCTGCCGACGCAATGCACGATCAGAATATATACCATGTCTGGTGAGTTGGTTAAAAAACTAGAACATAACGAATCCCTTTTCAATGGAGCGGAACCATGGGATCTCCTTAATCTCGATAATCTGGAGGTCGCCTATGGTATTTACATATACCACATTGAAACCGATAACGCAGAAACCATCGGCAAATTTGCCGTGATCAAATAAGGAGATTGACCATGAAAAAAACTATGATCATGCTTCTTGTTATCACAGTATCAATGAGCTATGGACAGTACAAAGGTGGAACCACAGCAGCCCAATTCTTAAAAATTGGTATCGGCAGTCGGGCAACAGGTATGGGCGAGGCATATGTGGCCATGAGTCAGGATGCATCAGGGCTCTACTGGAACCCTGCTGGAATTGCCCAGGCAGGTGGCAGTGAGATCATGTTTCAGCGCAACAACTGGATTGCTGATGTGGCCATTAACTATATGGGCGTTATTTTCCCACTTTATGGTGTGGGAACCGTTGGTGTGAGTATCACATCACTCACCATGGAAGACATGAGAGTCAGGACTGAGTTGGAGCCAAATGGTACTGGTGAAGAGTTTACTGCCAGTGATCTGGCCCTGCAAGTGAGTGCCGCCCGTGCGCTGACCGATAGATTCTCCATTGGTTTTAATACCAAGTTCATCCAGCAGAGTATCTGGCATAGTACCGCTTCAGCCATGGCCATCGATGTGGGGACACTTTTCAGGACCCAATTCAACGATATGCGCCTGGGGATGAGTATTTCGAATTATGGTGCTACAATGACCATGTCCGGACGCGATGCGTTGGAACGCTTTGACCCGGCACCAGGTTTCGAAGGGAACAATGATGCGATTCCCGTTGACTATGCCATGGATAGTTGGGATCTACCCCTCATATTCAGAGTGGGTGTCGCCATGGATGTCATTGATGTTGGGGTTACTAAAGTTACTCTGGCACTGGATGCCATCCATCCCAACGACAATTATGAATCTATTAATATTGGCTCAGAACTAAGTATTCTGGATAAGTATTTTCTACGAGCCGGATGGAAATCTCCCTTTGTGGAAACCAATACAAGTCTGGGGACTGCAGATATGGAATCCAGGGAAGAAGGTCTTACGTTTGGCGCAGGATTTGACCTGCCCATTTTCGGATCGGCTTCGGGATTTCGATTTGACTATGCCTATGCAGATTTTGGACGCTTGCATAACGTTCAACGTTTTAACATTAGTCTATATTTCTAATGCTGGCTGTTTAACCAATAGAGAAATGCAGTAAACAGGGCACCCTTCCGCAGCTCAGGTGATTTCGGAAGCGTGCCCTTGCTACAATAAATATGGTTTAAGCTTAACAATTATGGCGGGGCTGGTATGAAAAACCTTAGTCGTTTCATTCTGATTTTTTTAATTGGATCTCATTTTCTCTATTCGGGTACTTCTGGAAAGTTGACGGGACGTGTTTTTGATGCCAGTACTGGCGAACCTCTCATCGGCGTGAATGTGATTATTCCTGTGACTGGACAGGGATCAGCTACCGATATCAATGGCAATTATCTCATCCTCAACATTGCTCCAGGTGAATATGATTTGCACTGTTCCATGATCGGATATTCTGAGCAGGTCGTGGAAAACATTCGCATCATGGTTGATCTTACCACTACCCAGGATGTGAAGATGTCTCTCAGCATTATTGAAGGGGATGTTGTCACCGTGACTGCTGATAGATCAATGATCCAGGCCGATATCACCCATGCCCAGGCCAATATCAGCTCTGCCGAGCTGGAAGCCATGCCTGTGGAATCCTTCCAGGCAGCAGTGTCGCTCCAGGCTGGTGTGGTGGTAGATGCTGGTGGTGGTATCCACATCCGCGGTGGCAGGTCTTCCGAGGTTGCCTATCTCATTGATGGGATTCCCGTAACC
>CAZVSF010000061.1:0-15094 GCA_964630195.1 uncultured Lentisphaeria bacterium | reverse complement strand
GCCTGAACCGTCAAATCCAAAAGAGTTAGAACAGGTATACTTATATGTAAACCAGAACCGGCAGAGATGGACACCGGGGAGCTCCCCTGGTTTTACCCTCATCGAAGTGATGGTGGGTATCCTGATCATGGCTGCCACTTCTGCTACCATGTTTTACGGGGTCAATTATGCCCGCGCTCAAGCCAGAAAGATCATCATTCAACAGCGGGCTCTGGAAGAACTCCGCAGTGAGATGGACTATTGGATGGTGAGATTGCTGGATGGAAATGTTGACGACAATGATCTCCTTGGTGATCTAAGAGGCACGGATGTGATCCTTTATAATCCAGACTCTAATGATGAAGAGGATGATGAATATTTTAAAGCCACCATTTATCGTGAGCCCACCCACAAACAATATACTGAGCACGATCAGGAGGATAGTCCTTACTACCGATTGGTCATGTATATACAATGGGCGGATCACCTTGGGGATATAGATGGGGAACCTATGGAGTTGCGGATGGAATATTCCGTATTTACCATTCGATGATACGCTCCACTGGAAGCATAAGACATTCTGCCGGCTTGACGTTCATTGAGCTGGTTACATCGATGGTGATCGCTTCCATTGCGGCATTGGGTTTGGGGACAGGAATTACTTCCATCATCGGATTTTACCAGGATGATTGGGTGACAAAAGAAGTCCGTTTCTGGGGGTATGAATCCATGGACTACATTGTCAATCATATTGAAACCGCAAAAGTTGTCAACGTGCGTTCCTACCTGGCAAATTACGACGGATTATTAATTACACCCTCAGATGGCAGCCGCCAGCTCAATATCCAGGGCACGGAGCATGATGGTCTGATGGTGAATGGTCAACCCATACTGGACTATGCCGATTATCCTGCAGAAGGTACTTATAAGGAAGCAGGGCAGCGCATTGTCACCATGGATAAATTTTCAGTACAAGAACTTAATGACGTGCAAAAATATCGAGAACAATTCAGGGGCGTACCCGCTCTAAGTGCAGTTCGCGCAAGTCTGTGGGAAATTGAGCTGGTTCTTTCTGTCACGACAAAATATAAAGGGGTAGCATCGACGGAGTTTATAAAATTCAAACGGATAGCATGGGCAAAGGATAAGTATTTCAGATGAAAAATTTGATAAGAAATCAGCACGGATTTGTCGTTTTCGTTTCACTGATCATGGTCATGATAAGTCTGGGCTATACGGTTGGCTATCTACATTTCGTCATGGGTGAACGTATCCTGTTCTCCCAACGACTCGCAGAAACGAGAGCTCGTTACAACGCCCTCACCGGTATCTCCGAACAGATCAATGCGCTTATCAGGGGACCAAATTTTAATACTGCGAACGATACGACCCTGGATCCTGGGGATATTGAAGCCATGCTTGGTGGCTATCGAGATGTCAACGGGTCCATGGTGGATAATTCTGAGACGCACCGCAGTCAGCGCCACGGGCGAGCTACTGGCTGGAGTACCTATAATAGTTTTGTGAATGAAGCCATCGAAGTGGAATACACCATGGAAGTCAGCTATCGGGCACGTGGTTTTGAAGAATTCATGTATCTCACCAATGAAGAAATGCCTGGTGGTGGACCCTGGTTGGGTAACTCGGGCGTCACCTTTGGCAATGGAGAAGTGCTTGAAGGTCTGGTTTACTCCAACGATGATCTCACCATGAGTAACTTTGGCTGCCCCCGTTTTGTCAACTATGAAACCGAAGATGATTTTGAACAGAGTCAGGTCTACACCGCAGGTATCTTTAACTTTTCTACAGCCTGCCAGGAGAATAATGCCACTCTCTTTGAAGGGGTACACCAGGACTCAATGCCAGAGATCGCCTGGCCGCCCTACGAAGGTCAAGAACTTGTCAGATCAAAGGCTGATTATCTGTATCACGCAAATGCCCTGATCAATACTTTGGATATAGATCACAAGGACTGGCATATCATGACAAGTATCGAATTTACACCTGGTCAGCTCTTTGTGAAGCAGTGGAAATATCTTATTCCCCCTGTTCATGCTCCTGAGCCCGGGAATGCAGCTGAACTTGCACTCTTTCAGGACACGCTTACAATGTATTATCCCAAGCTGTATAGAGACACCTACGCCGGTGGGAATCAAAATGTGTGGAAGGGTGATATCGAAATGCAGCATTTTGATTTTTATCCCCCAGCGGATCCAAGTGAGCTGATCACTGACGATGTTATCATGGCACCGGAAGCTGTGATCTGGATTGATGGTGGTCAGGTGCAGGTTAAGGGGGAAGTACGAGGTAGATACACCATAGCGACATCTGCGCCACAGCCCTACAAAATGTACCACGATAGCACGCAGGTAAAGGAACTCAACTGTAATATCTGGATCATGGATGATCTCTACTACACGGATTCAAACCCAACCACCAAATATGTCACACCAGGTTCACCCAATCGTCTTGGATTGCTTTCTGGCGGAAATATCATTGTAGCCAATACGACTCCAAATGGGAAACGAAATGGTGGCGCTGCCAACGGGAATGTGAAAATAAATGCGGCCATGATCGCCATGAATGAATCCTTTATCATTCAATACTGGCAGAATAGTACCTCAAATTACAATTATATATATGCAGGATCTATCAAAGGAGATGGTCGAAGTGTCAGTGCATTCAGACCACCGACGGGAGCTACGGATATTAGAGGAACTGTCATGATATTTGGCAGTGTCGTACAGGAAAAGCGGGGGTATCTCAAACGCAACAGTCCCGGTCCATATGCCATCTCACCTGGCATCGGTTATGAGAAAGATTATCACTACGACAGAAATTTACGAAGGTTCCCTCCGCCGGAATGGCCGGAAACCAAGAACTCAGATGGCAGTGCAAGTCTGGAGCTATCTAGTATAGGAGAATATTTAGGCGAATGAGTATTGGAATTGACATTGGTCGCTATCAGATCAAAATCGTACAGCTTCAAAAAACGCCAAAGGGTTTTAATCTGTTGAATTTTGGGACAGAGCCTGTGTTCGATGGCAATCGAGATTATGATCCAGAGCGTCTGGATGAAAATGTGCTCATCGCAGCAGCGGATCGATTATTGACTCGGATGAAAATCAACCCCCGTCGAGCGAAATTGGTGACAACCGGGCTGAGTAACCAGCAATCAAGTATTCGTCAAATGAAAATGATGAATACGGATGATGAGGATGAATTAGCCTCAGCACTACAATTTGAAGCCCGCAAGCATATCATCATGGATGGTACTGACGCCCTTATGGATTATCAGATCCTTGGGGAGGATCCCAAGGAAATGGACAAGTTGAATGTACTTCTGGTTGCTTCGACCCAGCGGAACCTTGAGAATCATCTCAAAATGGTCAAGAATTTTGGGTTTAAACCAGGCATCGTTGATTCAGAGGCAGTGGCCATGGCCAACTCCTATGTCATTGAGCATGGTCTTCCTGAAGATGGTGCCAATGTGTTCCTCAATATCGGGGCGGTTAGCTCAACCCTGGTTGTTTGGGGTCGTCAAGCACCCTTCTTTACCCGTGATATTCAGATCGGTGGACATCATTTTACCAAAGAGCTGGTCGAAAAAAGGGAAATTTCCTATCAGGAAGCTGAAAAGATCAAATGTGCTCCTGAATTTGATGAGCTCACCTTAAAGATCTCAGGTGGGGAGGCCAAAGATTTTACGGTAAGTGTTGCTGAGCATACGATCTATGACAATCTCGTCGATGAAATTCGTCGATCCCTGCGATTTTATATAAAGGAAAGTAACGAAAGCTATTTTCATAAAATTTTGTTAGTCGGCGCATCGACCAGTATTAAAGACCTCGATGCCTTTATTGCGAATCGTCTGAATGTCCCTGCAGAAATTTATAATCCCACTGCACAATTGCACCATGATTTGCATGAAGACATAACCGAGCCTGGGGCCTATGCCGTTGCCGTTGGTTATGCCATGCGTGGATTGTTGGAATAAAAACTGAATACCAGACTGAAATACGATTTCACATCTAACACCAGTGAATTACTAAATAGCATTTTGAAGCTCATGTCGAGGAATCATGATTAACGTAATTAAAATTAATTTAAACCAGGCTTCCAGCAAAGCGGCGCGACTGGAAAAACGCCGTGAGCAGACGCGATGGGGCGTATTCGTTTTCATCGTACTGATTCTGGTAGGGAATTTTGCATACTTGATGAGTGAGAACGCTCAGTATGCACAAATCATTAATGAAAAAGAAGCGCAGGTTGCATCCATTAAGGCTCAGATCGATACTTTGAAACAGGAGGGTAGAAATCTGGCCAAGGATGATATCCTCGCCATGTCTGAATTATCGGGAAGGCGCACCGTTTGGGCTGAAAAGCTGAATGCATTGGGCCGTTTGATGCCCCACGATATGGCCATTACGCACCTTACATTCAAGGATCGCTATCTTACCATAGCCGGCGTATCTCGCATTTACCCTGATGAGCGTGAATTTGATATTCTTGAAGAATTTATTGCCCGGCTTGAAAATGATCAGGTCTTCTCAGCAGATTTTACTGATATCAAATTTGCCAGCTACTCCCGGATGACCATTCTCAATCAGGATGTGGTAAATTTTGAAGTGAGAGCCACATTGGATATCCCCGACCCCAAAGATCGGAAAAAAGATATGGGGAGGAGGAGAAGCTGATGAAACGGGTTCAAATTTTAGCTGTGTCAGTATTTATCCTGGCAGCTGCCTTCTATTATAGTGTGAGCTGGGTTTATGGTGACAAACCTGCTGATATTCGTTATCTGGATAAGGAGATAGCCAAACTTAATGAAAGTTTGATCACTGCTCAGATCTTATCAAATGAATTGGATCGAGTCTATAACCTCTTTGAGGAGAATCTGGCTGAGAACAAATCCGATGAAGTTGCTGGAGATGCTTCAATGGATTTTCTGAACTCCTTGACGTTGACACTTGATAGCCTTGGAATCACAACGATTTATATGAGACCGAAACCACGTATCGCTGGATATGGCAGCATCGAGAGCCCCTATGATCTGGAAATTAGTTGCAATTACAAGCAATTTGGGGTCCTGATGACCAGGCTTGAGAGTTCAATGCGCCTGATTCAGGTTAATGAATTTCATATAAAGAATGGCATCGAACGTCTCAAGAACACCCGCGACGAGAGTCTTCTGGCAGACCAGAATATTGAATTAAAGATCTCAACCTTGACGCTCTTGAAAGGTAGAAAAAATGGATAGACGTACGCGTTTTTTCTGGTCGCTTATTATTCTGGCCGGAGTCGTTGTATTTGGTATGGAAGCATACGCCTTGAGTGGCATCCGCGCTGAACGTCTGGTAATACTTCAGGATGCTTCCAATATAAGTATAGGTACAGATGAAGAATTGGAACGGGTTATTGCTGAGCTGGAAACCGAGCTGGATGAAAGAGCTGATTTTCGATTTACGCTTAAGAATAATCCAATGAAATTGAACAAAGTTGTATTTCTCACCGATGATATGGGGCGATTGATTCAAAGCATGCAGGCCAATACCATCAGGGTGAGTGGGTTATATATGAATTTTGATCCTCCCAGAGCAACTATTGAATACCAGCAAAAGGAAAGTCAGGTAAAAGTGGGGGATATGTTAGGCAAATACAAGATATTGCGAATTACCGAAAATGGCGTTGTCGCCTGGCGAGAGGGAGAATCCAAATTTTATCCTCTTCAGGGAAGAACGGTCACTGCAGAGGCAGCACGTAATTCGACACGAGGTCCACAATTTGATGATGAAGAGGAAACCTATTAATGAAAACGCGTAGATATATTCTGGCTGGCATACTCATGCTGCTTATGGCAAATGTTACGATTGCTCAAGCTGACCAACAGAAATTGATCACCATTCACGCAGAAGATGCCCACCTTCCTACTGTGCTTGCCATTCTCGCTGATGAGAGTGGCTATAACATTGTTACCAGCCCCGAGGTCAATAGCCAGGACAGAATATCAGTCCACATGGATGACGTTCCAATTGAGCAGGCAGTGAATCTTGTGGTTCGAGCAGCTGGGCTCAGCTATGAACTTGTTGGAAAATCGTTCCTGGTGGCGACTGCCGATCGTCTTTCTGAGGAAATTGGCGGGAAAGCTTACATCATACCCCTGCAGTATGCCAATGCTCAGGAGGTGAAAGCTGTTCTTCAGGATATCACTGATAAGGTTGAGGTCGATCAGGGTGGCAATAAGCTCCTGGTACATACGAGTCCCAAAAATATTTCAGAGATCATGGGGATCATAGAAAGTGTTGATGTCCCGGTTCTCCAAATCATGCTGGAAGCCCGTATCATCGAAGTGACGCTTTCGGGAGATAATCGAGTGGGTATTGATTGGTCGCGCCTCGCACAGATCACAACCATTGTTGCTGAGAATGCTGCTCCCACACTGGCTCAGATAGGTGGTAGCCTGGTTCCGGGAATGACCCAGCAGACACAATTTGATGGGACGGTTATTGAACAGTATAGCGCTCTGCCAACGGGACGGACACCCGATAATATGTATTTCCAGAGAATCGATCCAGACAACCAGATCGGTTTTAGTAGACAACTATCAGCATTCGATATCACACTGGATATGTTGCTTAAGAACAACGAAGCTGAGATATTGGCAAATTCTTCTGTTGTGACCTTGAATGGTCGTGAAGCTTTTATTGAGATGGTTGATGTTATTCCATATATCCTGTCCAGCGGAGGAGTGGGTGGACAGGTTCAGGTTCAGCGCGAGATCGTGGGTATCAAACTCCATGTCAAGCCCAATGTCAACAGTGATGGATATATTACAGCTACCGTGACACCTGAAATCTCAAATTTTTATGATTTTGTAGGACCCGCCAGGAATATACCCTGGGTTCAACGAAGGATATCAACAACAACCGTTCGTGTTCCGGATGGGGAGCCTATCATCATCGCAGGTTTACTTGCCGTGGATCACAAAAAGATCCAGCATACAGTCCCAATTCTTGGCAAGATCCCATATATTGGTCGATTTTTCCAGCATGAGTTTGAGCAGGAGACCAAAAAGGATCTTATCATTGAGATCACTCCGCATATCATCAGGGATTCTTACTCTGGTATCAAGAAAACAGATGAAATGATCAATATGGAAGATACCTATATCAATAATGAAGAAGCTGGTGACGATGGTGAAATCATTGAAGAGGTTCCAGTTGAAAAAGAATAACTCAAAATCTCTCAGGGGAGGTTTGGAAATGAATAATAAATTCAGGTTGCTAATACTTAGCCTGATGGTGATCATGGTTTTTGTAGGTTGTGATACGCGAAATCCAACTGAAAAACAAGATCCTGTCATCAACTATAATCTGCATCTCACGGCTGATCGATATACGATTTATGCCGACAATGGTAAAACGGTGGCAAAACTCACCGCCATTCTTACCAATGAAGTGAATGAACCGCAGGAGAATGCAACCATCGTCTTCTCAGCGCTCTCTGGCGCTATCGCATCTAATATTGCTACCAATTCCTCAGGTCAGGCGGTAGCGACATTTGATGATAAGGGTCAAGCTTCCCCTCAAGTCAACATTGTTGCCCGATACACCGATAGCAACAATAACACGGTTAGAGATACTGTGGTTATCCGGGTCCTGCCCATGGAAGAGTTGGTTTCGTCATTTTTTGCCACATCAAACCCAGTTTCGGGTGAAATATCTGTCGAAAAACTTGATTCAACCTATTCGGCCACCATCAATGCGAATGTGAGGGATAGTCTCGGTGTTGCCGTAAAAAATGTCATTGTGAATTATCGTGTCCTTGAAGGTGGGGAAATTGGATACCTCAGTGCAGCTTCAGACTCCACCAATGGAATCGGCACCAGTAGTGTGACTTTCACAAATAATGAAGGTCAGGTTGGTACGGTTCGGGTTGAAGCTTCTGTAAGTACAAATGTCATTGAAGCGCTGGTTGGCAACAATCCTGGCGTTTATGAGTTTGGATCACTGCTAAAAGAAGCGAGTGGCTCAGAAATCGCCTTTTCTGATACAGTCACCCTAAACTTTTTATCCGCTTTTGATTACACCTTGACTGTCAATACACATGATCCAATTATTTATGTGGATGCTGGCGAGACCAAAGCCCGCATCTACGCTATTGTAAAAGATGTTAATGGCGCAGGGGTAGATACGACCTCAGTTAGCTTTTCCTGCAGTATTGGGACCGTTTCCTCACCCAGCTGGACCGATAATGCTGGCGTTGCAGAGACCATGTTCTCTGATCTTGGATCTGAAATCACTGAAGATACCAGGGCAATCATTACAGCAAGCATTCAACATCCCTTGTTTGGTGTAATTACGGATACTTGTGGTGTGATGGTTCGTTCTGAAAACCCCAATCCACCTGCAAGAACCCCTGCTCTGGTTGAATTGGAATCGGAATGTGTGATCATCCCCGATCCAGATGGGGGATCCAGTTGTCAAACTTCATCCAGACTGACCGCAACTGTCATGGATTCATCAGGATATCCTGTGGCATCCAATACTCTGGTTCGATTCTCAACAGACATTGGTCTGGTTACCCAGGCTGCTGTGACAGATGAATTTGGTGTGGCCGAATCCTATTTTACCATTGGAGATTCGTCAGGTATAGCAACGGTGATTGCCCGCTCTGGTGGTGTGAGGGATTCTACCCTCATATCTGTTCGCACAGGCTTACCTGCCTATATTGTAATTCCACCTTCTGCGCCTAATCGTATCGTCGTAGAAGGCGGTTTTGGGTTAGCATCAACAACCATACGGGCAGAAATAAAGGATTCAAGAGGTGAATTGGTATCTGAACGCTATGATGTAGATTTTCGACTTGGACCAAGTATACCGGCAGGAGCTAACCTTGATGGCGTCGGAAACGAAACTACGGTTGAATCCAATTATGGTGTGGCCAGTGTTACTCTGAATAGTGGGACACAATCAGGTCCTGTACGAATTACAGCCAGCGTTACTCTGTCTGGATCAACCATTTCGGCGACTGCCATTCCTGTGACCATTGCTGCTGGTCCACCAGCTTTTATGGACGTGGATATAGATATTAATCAGATCGAGCCCATTGGTGGTGGTCAGTATCAGGCCGAAATAGCAGCTCGTGTTTGGGATCAATACACAAACCCTGTTGAAGATTCTTCACAGGTTTACTGGCACGTTGTCCCGGATAGTATTGCCTCCATCATCGGTGGATCGCTGACCTATGGTGAAAATCTTACCGGGGATAAATATCATGGTCTAGCCTGGTCGCTTATCTACTGGAACTCAGACCGGACTTTTGATCAGGTTCAGGTGATCGCTCAAACCTATGGAGCAAACGGGGATACTATCCAGGGCTATGTCAATGCAGCTGAAGACAGCCTGCTGCTTTTACCTTTCTATCCTGGTGATTTAATAGTTATTCCATCTTTGCAGTTTTATGATTTCCAACCTGCAGCCAATCCGAATCCATCTCAGGTTGCAGTTCTGCTAACGGCAGTATTAACTGACTATTACAATAATGCCATTAAAAACGCCAGAATTCTCTTCGGATCATTTGGCGCGGCTGGGTGGGATCCCCTGGATCCGGAGACAGGCATGCCGATCGTTCGGACAGACAACTCAGGGGTTGCACAGATCACCGTCTTTTTTGATAAGGGATTGTGTACACCCAATTTCAATGCTGATGGCACGGTCAATTCTTATAATCCGTTTACAGCACAGGTATGGGGTACGTTGCTAGATCCGCAGAGTATCGGCAGTGAACAATCCAGTATTCAGCTGGTACGGACAATACAGTAACCAATAAAAGGGAAACGCACAGCAATGTTTAACCCTCAATTTCAGAAACTCGGTGACATCCTTATCCATGAGGAAGTTATTTCTCAGGAACAGCTCGATCAGGCATTGGAACGTCAGTCAACTACCAAGGAAAAGCTCGGTAAATTACTGATCCGCATGGGCATGATCACAGAAGAAGATCTTGTCAAGGTCTACGCGCTTCAATTGGGTCATCCTGCTGTTTACGAAGAGGACTTGATGAAGGTTGAAGGGGGTATAATCAACACCATCCCTGAGGACTTTGCCTACGAAAACATGTCCATCGTTCTGGGCAAGTCCGAGACAACTGTGGTGGTTGCCATGGAAGATCCGGAGGATCTGGCCACTGTTGATGCCATTGAGAAATTGACTTCGCTGAAAGTTGAGGTTGTTGTTGCAGGGGAGACTGCCCTGCAAAATGCCATTGAATATCACTATGGCAGAATTCGTCAGACCGATGAGGTGGATGCAGCCCTTTCTAACATCCAGGTGTTCTCCGGGGATGAAGATGATTCCGATATGGTTGACCTCAGCAAAGAGGGCGTCAATGAAGAGGACGCACCTTTTGTTAAACTGGTGAACCTGATATTAATGGAAGCTATCAAAGAGCGTTCCACTGATGTCCATGTCGAACCCCAATCCCATGTTGTGAATGTCAGGATCAGAATTGATGGTGTCTTGCAGAAGATCATGACACCGCCAATCACTTCTCTGAGTGGTATTACAACACGTATTAAAATTCTTTCGAACCTGGACATTGCCGAGCGAAGACTCCCACAGGATGGTCGTATGAGTATCCAGATGGGGGAGCGTGAGATCGATGTTCGTGTTTCTGTACTGCCTACGGTCCATGGCGAAAAGATCGTTATGCGACTCCTGGATAAGGGTGGATTTAATCTGGATCTGACCACTTTGGGCTTTCACGCACGAGAACTCAATATGTTTGGTCGCTGGATTCGCCAGCCATATGGTATGGTTGTTATCTCTGGTCCGACCGGATCAGGTAAATCTACCACACTGTATGCCTCGTTGAAGGAAATCAAGAGCGAAGGCACCAATATAACCACTGTTGAAGATCCTGTTGAATACCAGATGGATGGGATCAGTCAGGTTCAGATGCGGGAGAAAATTGGTCTGACATTTGGATCGACGCTGCGATCGATTCTGCGTCAGGATCCTGATATCCTGCTGATTGGTGAAATTCGAGATGAGGAAACGGCGGATATTGCCATCAAATTTGCTTTGACGGGACACCTGGTATTCAGCACGGTTCACGCCAATGATGCACCCTCAACCATCACACGTCTCATTGATATCGGGGTACCCCCATTTCTGGTGGGATCCAGTTTGAACCTGGTTATGGCACAGCGACTGGTCCGAACGATATGCACACATTGTAAAGAGGAATACACGCCTACAAAAGAAGACCTCTCGCGTCTTGGCATAGAGGCTTCGAGTTCTCAAAAATACTATCATGGAAAAGGATGTGTCCAATGTCGCCAGACAGGATACAGAGGAAGATCTGGTATTTTTGAAATGCTTGAGATGAGACAGGCTATTCGAAAATTGGTTTTTGAGAATGCTAACCAGGAAGTCATTCGTGAAAAAGCGATTGAGCAGGGCATGGTCTCACTACGTGAAGCTGGAATCAGGAAACTCAAAGATGGTGTCACCACATTCGAAGAAGTATTGCGTTCAACCGTTGAGGATTTTTAAGTGGCTGAAATTGATGCAAAATTAGCTGAACAGCTCAAACAGGCTGAACCAACTGCCGAAGAAGCATTTGAGAAAATTGCAGCAGGGGGCAAGAAGAAAAAGAAAGCTGACATTCAATGGGGCGATGAGTTCATTGAGGAACTTAATTTATCGCTGGCCAAGCTAAAAACCCATATTCCCCTTAAAAATCTAGTTTTCTTTACACGTCAATTGGCCACCATGTTTGCAGCAGGATTAACGTTGGAGAAAGCCGTCACGAATCTTGCTGAAGAAGAGCGTCATCCCACATTCAAAAAAACCCTTGTCAAAGTATCGGAAGATATTCGAAGAGGGTTAAGCCTCAGTGACTCCATGGAAAAGCATCCTGCTATTTTTGATAACCTCTTTGTTGCTCTGGTCAAAGCTGGCGAGGTAAGTGGTAGCCTTCAAACGATTCTGGATCAGTTGGCGACATACATTGAAGCTGTTCATGATACCAGCCAAAAAGTAAAATCCGCCCTTTACTACCCCTTCATGGTGTTGGGTTTTCTGGTGGTCGTCCTGGTTGGAATGCTGGTCTATATTGTCCCCAAATTTAACGAAGTATATACTTCTCTCGGCGCTGACCTTCCCTTCGCAACACAGATGCTGGTCGGTGTTTCTGATGCTGTTGTTGAAAGCTATGGCCAGGTCATCTTCTTTCTCTTTATTGGCTGGGTGAGTGTATGGATGATGGGTCTCACCCGGAGAGGCGGATATCTAAGCGATAGCTTTAAGCTGAATTTCCCAGTTTTTGGAAGATTGATTAACTATAATATTTACAATAAGATGACTAAAACGCTTGGTATTCTATTGGGAGCTGGTGTCCCCGTGATACCATCCATGCGACTCATCCAGAAGGTGGTCGATAACAAAGTCTATTCAAAAGCAATTGGAACCGCTACAGAATATATCCGGGATGGGTATAATATTTCGGCTGCTTTTCGTATTACCGAACGCTTCCCATCCATTCTGCTTCAACTCCTGGCAACAGGTGAGGAAACTGGAGAAATTGATACCTTACTGGAGAAGGCGTCTGACTTCTACGCGAAACAGGTGGATTCCATGGTAAATCGAATGACTTCACTGATTGAACCTCTGATGATCATGTTTGTTGGTGGACTCATTCTTGTGATACTTATTGTTACCTATCTTCCGGTATTCTACATAGGTATGGCGATGAAGTCGGGGATGTAAGCTAAATGGGTCTGCTGAATGGTTTCATCGGCTGAATTCATAACACTCGGTGTGGTTGTTGGGTTTGTACTAGCCTATGCACTCACCCATCTTTTTACAGCCATCTCCCAGAACACATCCCCATTTTTACTGAACCCAATTTGTGAATCCTGTGGCCAGCCCCAATCCTATAAAAGTCGGATCCCTTTCATAACTGCAACGTCCTTCTCGCCATCATGCCTGTCCTGCGGATACACGCCTAAATATCTCAACGCAGTTATTGAGTTCGTTGTAATAGCCTTTTCAATATGGGCTTTCAGTTTCTTGAAACCAGCTCAGGCCATTCAAATAAGTTTGATGGGCTTCGCATTATTAGGCGTCGCCTACATGGATCTTAAAAAATGGATCATTCCCAATATTTTCGTAGTATGTGTTCTGGCCGTCGCTGCGTTATCTCTGTTAAGGGGGACCATAAGTGCAGGAGATTCAGTCAGGGGTCTACTCATCGCTGCAGGTGTTTCACTTTTTATCATCTTGCCACAACGCTTTGGAGCTGGAGATAAAACAATTGCTTTGGGTGATGTCAAATTATGTTTGGCTGTGGCCTTGTGGCTCGGCTGGATCCTTTCTGTGTATGTCTTTTTTATGGCCAGCCTTCTTGCGCTGGGAGTCTGGCTGATCAGTGGACTCAAGGAAGGCTTCTCTTCTCAGCGTAGAGTCCCGTTTGGCCCATTTGTTGCCTTGTCCACCCTGGTCTTTGGAATTGGTAGGATGGTTGATCCACAGTTTGTTACCCATTTACTAACCCTGAGGTATTAAGATAAATAGAATGCGTGCTACTTTTTTTCCAGGTTCGATCTGGAGCAACTTTTACACATAAAATTGAGGAGTATATAACATGAGTGTCGTCAGTATATCAGGCTATGGTGATGATCTTACCATAAATGGTGTTCGAATTGGTGATCTTGGTCCAGCCGAGCATGAATCAATTGAGCTGGACAAAGGTGGCCAGAATTATGCCCCCCTGGAAAATGTTGTTGTGAGTCATGTCCAGAATAGTTCAACGTTGATCTGTAGAAAACCTGATCCCGCTGGTATTAAAGCCTATATCGAGGAAGAATTACTGGATGGATTGTGCTGTTACTCCGCTGTTAATCAGGGGCAACTGAATAAGACTATTGTGGATGCTGTGATTGCCCATTTACAGCAGGAAAAAATACCGACGGTTCCGAGATCGATCAGACATAAATACATGGCAGCTTTCCTCATGGCAGCCACTGCGATCACAAAAATGGACAAAGTCGTGCCCAAAGTTGCCGGTGTTGAAGCTCCCGAACTCATGGCAAAATTATCCCGGCGCTGGGGCTATCGGGTCAAGGGGATTCCCGCAGACGAAGCTATTATTGTTGTCGCTGCAGAAAATTTTCATGGTCGATCACTTTTTGCTGTATCGGCATCTACTGACCCCTCAGCAAAAGATGACTTTGGACCCTTTCTCCCTGGGATCGAGGTTGTCCCGTTTAACGATGCAGATGCTCTGGAAGCTCTTTTTAAAGAGAAGGGGGATCGAATAGCATCATTCATCGTGGAGCCCATCCAGGGTGAAGCAGGCGTGATATTGCCATCTCTTGACTATCATCCCCGCGTAGAAGCACTGTGTAAAAAATACAATATCCTTTATTGTGTGGATGAAGTACAAACTGGTTTTGCCAGAACAGGCGAACACTTTGCACATCAGTTATATAGATCAAAACCAGATCTCATGGCTTGTGGAAAAGCGGCTGGTGGTGGCATCATGCCCGTTTCATTTGTGGCTGGAAGGCGCGATGTGATCGATGTGCTGACACCTGGTTCGGAAGGATCCACATTTGGTGGATTTCCACTCGCTTCTGTAACGGCAGTATTCTCTATCAAAGCCATGGTTGATGAAAAATTGGCTGAAAATGCCCGGCACATGGGGGAACGACTTCTGGGTCACTTCGAAAGCATACGATCTGAGTTTCCTGATAAGATCAAAACGGGAAGGGGAGCTGGATTATTAACTGCATTTGAGATGTTTGATAATCCGGGACTTGATGGTCACAAGGTTTCATTAAAATTGCTTGAGAATGGTATCTATGCCAAAGAAACCCATAAATCCACGGTTCGCCTCGCTCCGGCATTGACCATAAATGCAGCAGGTATTGATCATATTGGCGATTCCATCCGGAAAGTGATCGGCTCCCTCTAGCGGAATATATCTATCCGGGAATGAAAAAGATGTTTTGTAATCATGTCCATAAAGTATTAGATAACAATAATATAAGGTATGATATGACATCTCAAGTTTGTGCAATGATATGAATAATAGTAACTTATCAATA
>CAZVSF010000060.1:0-15204 GCA_964630195.1 uncultured Lentisphaeria bacterium | reverse complement strand
AAGGCACCAAACCATTCATCGCCAGCGAGCATATAGTTCTTCTCGCCTTCTGTCAACCAATCGGTAACAACTGCACCGTTGTAGTAGTCTGGGCCATCAGTCGCAATTTCGATGATTGTGGTATAAGCAGAGGCTAAGTCAGGACTCAAGGCTTTATCCCAGATATCATACTCCATGTCAGTATACGCAAAGTAATAGTCTGCGGGATAACCTTCTGGTGGCAATCCGTTGAATACGACGAGAGCATCATACATTGGAACGAAGCGTTCGAATTCCAAGGCATCTTCATTGGCTGCTGGATATGTACTTGAGGCACCATCAGACATTGCTTCAATACCCCAATAGTAGAATCCAGCTTCAGAAACATCAGGAATTTCAGCTGAATACATATCACCATCAGCTGTCATGGCAATTTCTGACCAGGTAGCACCGTCATCATCACTGAATAGAACATTGGCTGTGATAGCATCACCGTCAAAGTCCTCGATCATGGCAGTTACTTCATATGGACCAGCCAAGACAGTGCCTTCAGGACCGGTAACATCATAGATATCAGCAGGAGAGCTGACACCCATCCATTCCAGGGCACCTTCAAAGAACATGTCAAACTGATCTGAGGTTAATGAACCATCAGCAGCTGTATCAACAGCAGCATCGGGCATAAAACCAAAATAGGCAGTTTTGAAGGTTCCTTGATCATAGGCAACACCATAGCTCAAACCATCATTTGCACCGGCAAAAATTTGCGTGGCACTGGCTACAACAACTGGGTCACCCCAGTTTGTGGTGCCATAGAGGGTGTGATCAATAACCATTGGTGCAGCGGCAAAATCCATATCCATGGGTGTACCACCGATACCATAAAATGCAGTATCAGCTATGGAATTGTTATCATCATCGGCTGGATCATTGGTTCCTGATCCAATACCAAAATAATCATAGGCAAAATCACCAGCTGCAAATGTGATCTCCGCAGGTAATCCATGACCATAATACCAGTCCTGATCAGCAAGCAGCAGGTTGCCACCGGCATCCAGGAATGCACCGAAACCAGGATCGTCTTCACCGGCAATGGCAGGAACAACAGATGTTCCCCAGCCATAAACAACGATGTTTGACCAACCAGCATTGATAACTGAAGCATCAATACCCTGTTCGTCAGAGACATTCCAGTATTCATAGACAACCCCAAGACTTTCCGCCACACCTTCATAGAGTGCGTTTTCAATCTGGCTATCATCACCACCATCATAGATGATCAGGAGATCAGCATCCGGGTTGCCAGGTTCTGTCACCATGAAATCCAAATGAATAGATTCAGAAGCAAGACCATCGTTATCAACAGCAGTGATCCAGTACTCAATGACATCACCAGGTTCGAAGGAACCACTAATGTCGTATGCATACCAACCGTTACCATCAGCACCGACTTCGTCAGCAGTAAGGGCACCAGTCGTTTCTGCGCCATCGTTTACAGCCCAATGGAATACGATATCATCGGTACCACCGATGGCAACACCATCCTGGACATCATCAAAGAGGTCAGCATAGATAGTGAAAGGACCATCAGTATCATAGGTATTGTTGTGCTGTGTCAAAGTGTTGACAGCAATTGGAGCTCCCCAGGGATAGGTAACTTTTACCATCATCATGACATCAACTGCACCACTATAACGACCCCATGCACCATCAGTCCATGGGCCACCAAACCAAGTATAGGTCAAATCACCCTGATCATCGGTAGCATCAGCTAATGGATTGGGTGTGTCACCGCCTTTAACAAATGCAACAATAAAGGGAGGGACATTGCTTAAGTCAGTCGAATCACCAACAACAAATGTACCACCAATATCCAGCTGATATGACCAGTCAGCTACATAAGCATCGATTGTGTTTGGGGTAATAGTGGTTCTCAGTTCGCCAATGGGTGAAAATGAAACATCTCCACGAGCAATTTCTGAACATTCACCATCTGGAGAAACTATCGCTGCAGAATCACTGTAGTCAGCACCAAAGGCGTTAACATTACCTGGTGTAAACCATTGAGCGTATACTTCTGTCACGATCGCAGGAGCAGCCGGTGTGAAGACCACAGCAAAAGTATCTTCTGCGGCTCCTGAACCGAGATAATACTCTGCATTATCATCAACATGGCTTAAGGTCCAGAGCAGATCTTCTCTGGAAGCCTCAGCAGCTGGAGTGGCTTCGTTTCTCTGAGTTTTAATTCTGACGACTTCAAGGTCATCATCATTCCCACTCTTCTTTACTTCAAGCAAGTTCCCAGGAACTTGATAGCCGGTTCCAGGCATCAAAACCTGAACACTGTTACCAGTAGTTACGATTTTGTCAGCCTCGATTTTTGCAAATGCCATGGGCACTAACATCATCAGAGCCAGGCTAATTGCGAGTAGCTTCTTTGTCATACATTATCCTCCTTTAGGATTATTATCGTCTTACATTTAATGTACATTGTTTACTAAATCAATCAATTCTGTCAAAAACAGGCCAAAATCGTCGGTGTGGTAATAATCGACATTCACCCGCTGTCCGTTCGAAAATAAGGGATTCCCAAAGACCTGAAAGGTAGTGCCACCTTCATCTATCTGTTCTAATGAATAACCTGCACCATCAGGAACCATTGTTGTAACGGAGTTAATATAAACTAATTGTCTCCCAGTGTACACACTCACTTGCATAACGCCATTCAGGGCCGATCCATCAAGCAAGGTTGCCACACCGGTTCCTTCAATGTACATTGGACTTGAAAGCGATATCGAACTTACTGAGGCAGCCTCTGCTGCGCCTAAGCTGGTGACTAAAATTTCATCACCAGATAGTAGATATTTCACTCTCCAACCAGCCGTATTTGAAAGTTTATTTACAAGCGGCGTTAGCGAAGCATCCCCATTGTCTCCAAGACCCGTAATCACATAATAGTCACCGACATTCAGATCATGACCAGGTGCAGCGATCTTTAGCCAGGAACTGGTCAAGGTATCGCCAGCGACTGGTACAAAGCCTGAATCTACAGTGGCCAGGCCAGAAATACTCCCCTGATCAGGCGTTTCACGGATCACATTTTCCATGGTAATCCCCAGGGCAAGGATCTCCTCAAAAGCATTGGCATAATCGCCTCGATAATATTCAGCTGTCATCCTGATCTTTTTCAAGGCCTCCAAATTTACATTGGAATCGTGGTTGAATGCATAGTCAGGTGCTGCGCTGAGCACCTCTTCTACATAATCAATTGCCAGATCATAATCTCCCTCTGCCAGGGCGATACCGGCCAGACCACTTTTCGAATCCAGTATGATTTGTTCTCCATTTTCTGTATCCAGAAAGGCAAACGAAATAGCGGATCCCAGATAGATCCTGCCATTTTCGAGATTTAGATCACGGATATTGCTCCACCCTAACCCCAAATAGACCTCGGGAAGCGTCGCTTTTCTTTCAGCTGCGGCCGCAAATGTTTCTACGGCAATTGCATAATTCTCTGTCTCAAAGGCTGACCATCCCTGTGCCATAAGTGCATCAAAAGACTCAGGTGGAGCAGCCAGATAATCATCATCACTAAAATCAGTAGAACACCCTACCATGAGTGCGATAAGTACGATGGGCAATAGTATTTTTGTTTTCATCTTAGCATCCACCTTATTTCAACAATACCATTTTTTTAACCAACCTGGTATCCGCACTCTCTACGGTGTAAAAATACACCCCGGAAGCAACTCGGACTTGACTTGCATCACGAGCATTCCATTGAACCTCGTGATGCCCAGCTGTGTAAAAACCATCAGCAAGGGTGGCTATTTCCTGTCCCAACATGTTATATACCCTGACATCAATCTTCATATCTCTTGGCAAAGCAAAAGATATGGTTGTGCTGGGGTTAAATGGATTGGGGTAATTCTGTTCCAGCGCAAAGACAGTTGGGAGTATGGTTGACTCCGCGGGATGATCCCCGTCGGCTATCACAAAGCGTCCTAAACTGCCAGTATTTGCACTGATATTAAGTCCTGCGGCATCCACTCGACCACCAAGATAGCTCCATTCACCATCACGGAGGGTGTAAATGCCGAGGTTCTCATTGCCATTTAATTCTGCAGCAGCTAATGCAAACTGCAGAGTGGCAGCCCGATTCAATTCAATTTTATCATGGCCAATTTGAATGATGTTTGATACCGCTCGAATACCTGGGGGCAAGGAGTTGACTTCCAACATGCGTGAACTCAGGTTTTGCTCAAATGTACTGGCCACCACAAAGCGAGAATGGGTTACAGCTTCTGTTGGTATGACAAATTGTCCCATGCCATCGGGCAGGGTCATACTTAACCGGCTGGTTGGTTTTGCCAACCCTACACCAATGTTTCTGGTGACAGGATCAAGAGCGACCCCATTTTGATCACGTCCGCTAAATACGAGACTGTAATCCCCCACCTCCTGCAACGTATACTTGCCTGAATACACGGAAACGACACCATCACTGGCATCATGGAGCGGCATCTCAACAATAACCGTATCAAGAGATCCATAAACTGTCACAGAGGCTCCCTCTTCTCCCGTGAGCCCATAAATTGGTCGTTCTGAAACCACAAACAAGTCGAGGAAATTCTCAACATCCGGGTTTTGAACTGCATAAAAATCACCAAAATCCGGTTTTGAGGTCACATTGGTTACGACATAATCATAAGTGACAGGTGGCTGGGCATAATCTGTCTTGGATACAACCATGGCCAGCAGCTGTACACCGTGAGCTGTATCGGGAACAGTAGATCTGAATTCAAAGTATGGATCAGTGGTCATGGGGAGTTGACCCCGACTGGTAACTGGATCCAATTCAAAATCGACTGCTTCAAAGTCCTGGGTCATCGCCTCGAGATACCCACTATGCAACAGTATTTTCGTGGCTTTGAAATTGATGCCATCATAACCATCAAACACGAGAGTATCAGTAGAATTCAAATCTGGTGATACAATCACAAAATCGCCATCAATATTGAGAAAATAGGCTCTGGCCACATAGAAATTAAACGACCAGGGATAGATCGAACTTTTGGAAAAAGGCGCACCGGAACCTGAAGCTTTATCCCAGCTTAAGTTTCCTGCGTTCTTTCCGCCGGGGGCACCATCCAGCTCAAGGGCAGCAAAATTATAGAGACCGCCATATTTTGCACTGTCGATGTTAGCTGGATTTGCGTCAGCGTGATATTGAGTCAGATCGAGGAAACAGGCGACAGCATAGTTCTGAAAGGTCGTCGCAGCATCTGCATCGATGGACAGATTGGTTAACGCTTCGTCAATGGTTTCAATACCCACAAGGTCGGATTGTGCGATCTCTCGTAATATCGCCAGTGAATCGCCTGTGGAACTGTACTTCTCAGTCAGATAGGTAAAGTAATTATATACGTTGAACAGATCATAACGAGATTTTAAGAGACTTCCAGCGATATATGTCAGTTCATTACTGGCGGTTGCGACAGTTTGGGCTGAAGAACCTTCACCAAAAAACTTGATATCACCAACGGTCTGCTCCTGCATTTTCAGGGCCATCCCGTAGTTTACCCATCTTTCCTGGTCTGGTCGCTGTGATATGGCTGACAGGAGTGAATATTGATACGTGAGTGCATTGAACATGGATTCATCCCACTCAGTGTAGGGTGCTTCACCAATAACTTGCGGATTCACATCCAGATAGATCATGTCACTCTGGTTTGAATATTGCCCATCTGTTGTATCTGATAGCGTCGCAAAGCCATTTTCAAAGAAACTATCATCCGTATCGTTACGGCCCTGATCATATTCGTCCAGCAGATCAGCCAGAAAAATGATGAGTTTACCATTTCCATCGGTATCCAGAATACCACCATAATATGCATCGACAATTTCTTTGATACCTCTCGTGCTATCGATGGGGGTTGAAGATTCAAACGCGGTCTGAAGTTCGAGCAGATTGGCTTCATTCACTTTTCCTGCAGCCCACATTTCATCATCCACATAGATATCGGCATCGGTTCCAATGAGCTTCAAGGCACCAAATCTCAATGTTGGACTTGGAGCGAATGCTTCAAAACTACGTAGATAAAAAGTACGACCAATGGAAGTTTTCAGGGTATCAGCACTGGAATGCAGCCCACTGATATTGGTCAGGGCTGAAGCGTTTGAATATAAATCAGGCGCACTAAAGACACTATCGGGCAGTGCTTCAAGTGAATTATATGTCGCGTCACTCACTTCAATTTTCAATGAGGAAGCGTACATGTCCCCTGCATCATTCAGGATTGTTCCATCAATGCCAACACCTGCCAGATTAAATGAAGAAGTTGCCAGGTCGGCAAAACTTACCGGTTCATCAACATCGAGTTCCAGGGTCTTTGTGAAGACATTGAATCGCACACTTTCCAGTGCTGGGGCAGTCGTATCCGCTATAATATCACAGGGAATTGCTTCAGTTGATCCAATGGTGGAATTTCCGTTCAGGAACAGGAAGGCATTAAAGATGGATTCATCAATATGGGTATGTAATGAATTTATATTAGCATGCGTTTCCAGTCGAATCGCGTCGGACTGTGCAAGTTCAATGTATGTATTCTTTTTGCTGCCAGAATAGTATACCATACCTTCACCCACAGCGACTGCTGTGTCAGCAACAGTATCAAACAGGTTGAAGCCTGTAAGCTCCTGGTAATCAGCATCATCATAGGTTGTAAGTGCAGTTCCTTTATAGAAACCAACACCCAGAGCCAGATCCCAGGTCAAGGTCAGGGTATGACTATCAAAGTCATAACTGGATGAGATAAGTACGGGTGGTTGTTCATTGCCTGATGTTGAACTTAAAATGCGCACAGGTACATCTTCAAACTCTGCGTTTCCATTATTCAGATTATCATAAAGCGCGAAAGAATTCATCGACAATGTCACAGGAGAACCATCCAGGAGGGCTTCTGCACCTGCCTGATCGGGAATGGGCAGCTTAAATTTGAAGGCTGAATTGTTAAAACCTGCAATCGCTGAAGGATTTCCTTCCACACCATTTATGGTGTATGTCCCCGCACTCGATATGATGTGCATCTTTGTATAGACTGGAGATGGATTCGTTAATGTGATCGTCCGTCCTGCAGTCATCAAATTTGAAAAATAGATACTTAAAATATTTTTTGACCGATCGTAAGATGCAGAATCTGCAACAAAATTTACTGAATCTGGAATCACCGTGACATTAATATCACTGGCATTATTGGGATTGTACATCGTATCAACAAATGCCCACTCGTTTACGGCCAAATGTAAACCGGAATATCCGATGGTAGATTCCAGGCGTTTAGCATCATTTCCCGTCAACTCAATATCAATGGTATCATCATCAACGGTTTGAAAGACTTGACCAATGTTTTCCAGCGCCATGCTTCCATCGGCACTTACAAGTCCAATCTCGAAGGGACGGATATTCGTTTCAAAGTCGAGGACACCATTGTCATTCCGATCTTCGCCTGGATCATTTCCAGAGATGGGTGCCTGAAGAAGTCCATTACCCGGACCTCCATTTTCAGAGCGATCCTCAGCAATAACATCGAATTGAACAGCGCTATCAAACACGAACTTCATGCTATTAACATTTGCGTCGTACTCTGCGTATAAAATGGTTGGCTTCTGATCAGCTGTGGTCACAACACAAGCCAGGGCTTGCTCCTCATTTGCTTCGTTTATACTTGATACAAACGCGCCGGCATCAAGAACAACCATTAGATTACTTGTATTCATGGCTTCCAGCGATTTGATCTGCTGAACATCATTGCCCCAGAGTTCAAATACATGGCCAGCAACGCCAAAGAAATCACCGGTAAACTGGTCTATTACACCCCCGTATACCAGATCAATTACGACCTGATTGCTTGAAGTCAGATTGGATGGGTTTATTACCCTGCCTCCCTGAAGTTGGAGATCTGCACTGGGTCCGCCATTATCATCGTCAAAGGAAATAAGACCCATGAGGACAGCATCTAATTTTACTGCCTGGTCAAAACCCAGGGTTAATTGATTATCATTCTGTGAATATTGTGCTGATGTCAGCGATGGGGCTGTTGCAAAGGCAAAGCTTGAAAAGAGAAAGATCGCTAAGGCAGCACCAAATACTTTTTTGTTTCGAGTCATAGCTAGATCCATCCTTATCGTGAAATCGTCAGTGAGAATTGGTGAATGACCCCCAGCAAGTCGTATGAGGAAATCGCATAATCAAAACGGCCAATTGAATTAACGTTAACACCAAAGCCACCAAACAGTGAGGCAGAGTTATGGTTGGTGTACCAACCACCTCTGAGATGAATCGTATTCATAAAGCTATAGTCGGCACCAATATTAAATCGTTCTGAAGCCTCATTGGGATGCACGGCATCGATTGCAATTGTCAATGCCTGCTTCTCAGAATTTTCCAGGAAATCCATGGCAACCCCTACCTGAAATGTAAGCGGCATATGGAAGGGGTGATATTCGCTCAGCTCTGGCACCACCTCACCATTGTTATAGTCGGTAAAGCTGGTTTCAAAATCGAGCTCTGGTCCAAAATTACGAATGGTCATACCCAATCGTAAAGACCGAAAACCAGTCATATAGAAGGTTCCAAGATCAATTGACCAAACAGACGCGTTCAGGTCGTAGGCATCAATAGATTCCTTAATATAGTTCATGTTCATGCCGAAGCTGAATTTATCGGTAAAGGCATGAGCCAGGCTGACACCCACGGCGACATCATTCCATTCGAACATGTTGCCGGTACCCCCCTGTTGAAGTACAGTGGTCTCTTCCATTTCACCCGAGCTTAGACCCCGATAATGGAGACCTACGGTTCCAATTCCATCCAGACGATAAGCTGCAGCGCCTCCTGTAACAGAGATCCCGGCGAAATAGTTCACCATCCCAAAAGATGTACTCCATCCAGGCACAAACACGAGGGTGGCGGGATTATAATGAATAGCATACGCTTCAGGGATGATCAGGGCAGATGCCGCATCCCCCATTCCTCTGACACCAGCATCAAGAGATACATCAAGAAAGTGTGCGCCTGCAGTTCCAATTTTTTCAAATACTTCCTGAGCATGAGCACCGGGCCCGATCAGCAGAAAGATCATTAAGACAGTAGCTTTAAATTTCATATTCATAGTCTCACTCGTAGCTTTCTTTAACGGAACAGTGCGAATTTGTCAACTTTCTTAACCTTTTTCGAAGAGCTCTGCCCCACAACGCTTACATCCGGGGCCTCTACGACATAGAGGTATAGTCCGCTGACGGCGGATTGATTGTTACGACTGACTAGATCCCAAAACTCATAATCGGTACCATTGTTATGCTCAATCTCGATCACCATATCCCCAGAGAGGGTAAAAATAGTGATCTTGGCAACCGGTGGCAATCCAGCAAATTTGAGACGATCTTCATATTGAGCTTCCCAGAGGGCTGTCCCACGATATGGATTTGGAACAACCTTCACCTCATCCAGCGCGGGTATTGCCTGACCCACTTCATACAATCTTGAAGGGTACACGGCAACTGGCGCACCAGATAATGTCTTTTTGTAATTGCTCAGAGGTGAATATGCTCGCGGTAGATCCTGACCGGCTTCTGCAGCCGTTTTAATTGGATCAAATGCACTTAGAGCATAATAGTAGGGAATACTATTCAATGGGGAAATAACTGTTGAACCCCAGGGCGTGGTTCCTCCCAGGTCTTCAAAGGTCTGTACAACATCTGGTAGATCTACCATCACCCAGGCCCCTGTCGATTCAGTATAACCCTCATCTCCATGGAAGAGTGTATCTGCCCCATCCAATTTTGGATTGAGTGTATCACCCTGCATATCTACGACATAAACAGGTTCATTCACCATGTCAAAGGCATAGATCATTTCCCAACCCTGAGGATTATAAGTTGCTCTATACAATTGATAACCTTCAAAATCTGTACGACCAAGGTTTGGATCGACTGTGGTTTCAGCAGTTCTATCCCAGGCTAATTCAATACCATTATTTATGGGGGAATATGATAGACTTGGAACAGCTGGTGGTATGGGTAAGACCCAGTGGCTGTCTTCATCCCAATTGCTGGGATTGTAAGGATCACTGTGTTCACTTCCTGAATAGTATGCTTCAACAATGTTATCAGCATTGGAACGCAAACCTTGAAGTCCTTTTCCGATGACGGCAACAAACACTAATTTGGCTGAGCTCCCTTCTGGAATATCAAAGGGTCCAGTAGTTAGCAGAAAACGATAGTCAAACTGGGGAAAACCCAATTCAAGAGGATTATCCAAAAATTTCTTTGATTGACTGGCCACATGTTGACCCAGCATGTAGTCCCAACGATCGTCATCCGTTTTTGGATCTGATTCCCAGTTCCACCATTGATGAGATGATGCGACTCTATAGGGTCTGCCTTCGATCATCTTTGGCTCAGTTCCAGTTGCCAGGATCATTCCACCGTAGAAGCCATCAACTTGAGGGTTCATCTCACGTTCACCATAGTCATTGCTTGAAGAGACTGGATCATCCCCATCATATATATAGGAAAGGCTGCGAGGGAAGATATAGCCATGTAGTGTATCACCATCGACGACAGCTGGTGTACCCGCTATGCGACCCAGATCTTCAACATCTGCCTGCCAGTTGAGAGCGGGAGCATTGGCGTCAAAAATGATTCCCCACTCATCAAAAAACCCATCTGACTCTGAGAGACTTGGATCATAATTTGGATTATGTCCCTGATCTCTGTAATAAGGGATTCCATACTCGTCATAGCCAGTCCATCCATCTCCATTCAGATCGTAGGGATCTACCAGATCGTAAACATCTGTCTCTGTATCTGTATCATCCCAACCATCATAATCCACCAAGTCATCGATATGCGGACTGGAATTATCGATAGAGGCCACATCCACATCATACCAAAAACCAATATGGACATTAGTCAAATCACCATTCAAACCCGTATTGAAGACTTCATACTCGAAGGCAACAGCATCGTCATACTCAGGGAGGCTCCAGGTCATACCACGTTGAACAATGCGTACTCCCAGGGGCAAGTGACTACTTTCAGAATGGTTTTCAAGATCATCAAAAATCACATAGCTATCTTCGAGTGACTTGGCTTTGCTGTCATTAACTGTCGTACCCAACTCGCCGGGGATACCGGTGGTAGGCAGATATTCCTGATCCGGGTTGTAAAAGTAGGAGGTCACTGCTGGATCACCTCCAATGAGTGTACCTATCCAGATCCCTCCATCGTAGAGATAATCATTGTTCGCACCACCAGGCCACTGCATGGAAGGTCTTCCAGTGGATGAAGAGTTAGGATCTCCCACACTTCCAAAATTGGATACAGTAGTCCAAAGATTTCCCGTGGAGTGAATGTAGTATGCTTTTTCCGGACGAGCCGATGGCTTCGCCAACATGCTTCCGTCATTCCCCTGATCAAGCTTGTTGCGTGCATCCACAAGCTCTGGAAGAAGCAGAAACATGAATCCGAGGATAATTCGAGTAGTCAGATTAAAATGTGCCAATTTCATAAAATAATGGACCTAACTTTTCAATTATTAGAAACCAAATGAGATACCAATTTGATATCTGCGTGTGTCGCCATATACAACAGGATTTAAATCAGATCCCATCTCAGGATGAGATTTATTGTAGTCCACTTTCCCATCGTTGTTGCTATCAGTCTGGGCCAGATATTCATCGAAGGTCAAATCACCAGCATCGTAAGCTTCTTTGAGTGTACGATAGGTATGATACCATTCTGTATCAGCCACATTGTTGATATTCTTTCTATTAAACATATTGGTAACCAGCATGAATACCTGTGCGTTGGTCTTGCCAATATCATAGCGATAGGATAATCTCAGATCAGTTTTGGAAGTAGATGGCATAACACCTTCATTCTCAACTATGAGTCTACCCTGTCCTGGTAAGGTATAGCGAGTACCACTTCCAGCGGTGACAACCATACTGGCCAGGAACCCACGATATTTCATATTCACGTTTCCAGAAAAAGTATGGGTTTGATCCCAATCCAGAAAGGATTCAAAAGTGGGGACAATATTACCTGCCCATTCTGTGGAGTATCCCTGACCGGCTACTGAAGATTTACCCTTGGCAATTGAATAGGTATAATTCAGCTCACCATAGAACATGGCAGGAGGTCTGCGAACAAGAGATAGTTCGAAGCCACGAACTGAACCATAATCAGCATTAAAGTAAGTCGTGTACCAGTCTGAAACTGTCCAGTAGACAGCTCTAGTATCTGTTAATCCAAAAATATCTTTGTAGAAACCTTTGGCCTCAACCATCATTTTGTTCTGAAATTCGTGTCTTACACCAACTTCATATGAAGTGGTCAACTCTGGTTCAAGATTGGGATCACCAACAATTGGGAAACCACCACCCATATTATAGGTAATGTTTCTGAAGAGGTAATCCAGACGTGGACGCTGATAATAACGACCATAGTTGAAATAAAGCATGTCCCGATCTGTAATTGGATGTGAAACTCCCAGGCGTGGCGCAAAGCGCATCTCACTCTTGGCAGCCTGTGGATCCTTAAGATCTCTCAATTCATGAATGTAGGTGTCCGTCCTGGCTTCGTTGTAGTATTCAGATGTGCCGTTGCCATCCCAGTCGCCAAAATCTTCCGAGGTCCAGGTTGGATCAGTTGCATCGCCAGGATAGTCTTGATTTGGATCAAAACGCTCCCAACGTAGACCAATATTCATGATCAGGCCGGGAAATTCCATCTTATCATTCAGATACAGCGAGAAATCATAGGGGGTCACCTGGTAACGCTCGGCATAGCCATAACGATCCGGTGGATCGTGATTGAATAGATCATAACCCTTGTACTCCAGGCCGGTGCTGACCTTGTTGTACTTGTCATACTGAGTCACAAAATCAACTTTGACCGTCGTGGTGATCTTATCATCAGAATGCCAGTGGTCTCTATTGTAGGTATAGGGATTGTAGGGTCCTACACCGTAAAAATCACGATAATGCTTGAATCCTTCATCAACTGGAAAATCTACCCAATCGATCCAGTTGGCTTTATCATCATCATCGATGTCGCCATCGCCATCCCAGTCCCGTTCAGACTCATCGACATAATCATTGTCATTGTCATCATGAAACATGTCCTGGCTATCATCGAAGCCCCAGACTTTCGTGTCAGCATTGTATTCATCAAGAACACCATTGCCATTTAAGTCTTCACCTTCATCCAGCACACCGTTGTAATTCCGGTCTTCATTGACACGCTCGATAATATTGTTTTGAGATTTTGTCTGGTACCTGGCGACCTTTACTTCATAGTATGTCTTGGGAGAGAGCGTATGGGTGAATCCACCCATGATAAGGTTACTACTGCGATCATTCCAGGGAAGACGCTCGGCCATATTGAAACTGGTCAGGGAATTATTGCGATCAACATCCTCTGAATCCATGGTTCCATTGCCATTGAGATCTTCGCCATCATCCAGGATACCGTTGCGATTCAGATCTTCAGTATCCAGTTGTCCATTGCCATACCAGGCATCCAGAATACCCTCAACATCAATTTTACCATTGTCATTGTAGTCTTCACCATCATCGAGAATGCCATTGCCATTAAGATCCTCGGTCTGTAGACCGTCGGTTGTCAGCCAATTGGCGTAAAAATCAGGGATCTCGTCATCGGTTAGCGTCCCGTCAGTAAAATCACCCCCGCCACCATCAAATGATTCCAGATAGCGCGGCATATAGGAGCGCATTCTATCCTCAAGGATAGAATGGCTGTAGCTATGGACATAGCCCCACTGACTAACGGATCTTGTATACAGGCCACTTACATTGAACTTGATGGCATCGCTCATTCGATAAGTAAGCTTGGCCGTATAATTATTGAGATCCGAATACTGATTAATAAAGCGACCACTGTTCTCGTCAATTTCTCCAGATACAAATAAATTCAGTTTGGGTGTTAGTAGAGGTAAACTTCCACTGAATTCAACTTTCTTGCGATTGTGGGGATCTTCGCCGGCAAATGCGTCAGCAACGATATTGGAGGTTGTATATCGAACCTTGCCTTTCACTCCCCTGCCGCCTTCTGCGGATACAATGTTAATAACACCAGATTGAGCACCACCGTATTCAGCGCCAAATCCACCGGAGAGAATATTTGCTTCATCAACGGCCATGACTGGAACATCCGCGTCATTAGGATTACCGGTTAATGGATCATTGAGGGCAATACCGTCAAACAGGTAAACAACCTCACTGGCACGGCCACCACGAAGATGCAAACCACCATCGCTTACCGCACCGGCAGACAAGGCTACTGCGCCTTCTACGTTGGTTACTGGCATATTTGATAGATCATCAGCAGCAAGTGTTCGCCGACTGGCTGTTAAATCTTTCTGGACCAAGGATCTTTTTGCAACAACAACCACAGATTCGGAGCTCTCAATAATTTCGGTACTCATCTCAATATCTAGAGGGGTGGTAAGATCAGCCATCACCTGGACTTCTTGCAATTCGATCAAACCATACCCAATATATTGTGCCTGAACCGAATATGTCCCGACAGGAACATTTATAATATAGTATTGACCTTCAAGATCAGATGCCGCTCCCAGATTCGTACCTTTGATAAATACGTTCACACCTACCAAAGATTCTCCTGTCGCAGTATCTGTAACACGCCCGGAAATTTTTCCAGTCGTTCCTGCAAAAGCAACCTGAATTACCAATACGGGTATAAGCATGCTGATCAGCATGTTGCGAATATTCATTCCAATTATCCTCCACTAACGTAACTTTAACGCATCGGCCGGTAGAATAGTCCAAAATAAATAGTCAAGCAAGTTTTTTTCCAGACCTCTGGAAGCCTTATTTACAAAGGGTTTTTGTAAATATTTGATAGTGTCAGCTGTGTGATTGCCGCCATAAGACCAAGTGTGTATTGACTCTGTTGGAAATCATTTCCCCAATCTCAGTTAACAACGAAACCGAAGCTAGGTGATTGTTAAAGTCATAAATCAAATATTTTTGGGGACATTTAGTAAATCATGGGAAACAAACTCTGAGGCGAAGTACAAATTGTCCAAAAACCAATGATGCCTTAAACGTTCAATCTTGAGAAAAAATGAGATAAAATTTAGAGCAGCGGGTAGACCTGAATCGGTGTAGCAATCAA
>CAZVSF010000059.1:2699-15418 GCA_964630195.1 uncultured Lentisphaeria bacterium | reverse complement strand
TCAGAAATCAAAATAACAAGTCAGGTTGTGCTGCCTCATGAAATATGTGGGTTAGCATTTCTCCCAATTGAAATCAGCTCTAAATCAAGCCTCACCATGCCTCTACGGCATTTATCAAATTGTTAGATTGCTTGCATACCAGCATGAGGTAGCATCTTGTATATTGTCCGAATTGAGGAAAGTATAGAAAGGTATATTATGTATAAAAAGATCCTGAGTATTATTGTCACAATCGGTATGGCCACCAGCTTGGTGGCTGCCTCGCGTCCCGTTGCTGAACGCTCCCATTTGAATTTGAAATCATTTGATGCCAACCAATCCATTCTGGAAGCCACGACACCAGATTATAGTCTGGGGCGGGTGAGCTTTCCTCAAGGAGATTATGATTTCCTGTCAACTGACATGGATGGTCAAATGCGACTTATTGGTGCACCTGATCTTCCTTCCACGTCAACCTTCCTGGCCGTTCCAGCCAGTGGTGAGCTGCAGCTTGACATCAGCTATACTTCCTTCAGCGTTGAATCAAACGTGGATCTTGCACCTTTCCAACCTGTTCAGCTTGAAGCTGAAGAGACGAATGCGGATTTTTCCATCAATCGTGAGATATACGACACCGATGCCTGGTTTCCGCAATCACCAGCGATTCTTCATGAACGTATTCAATTGCGGGACCTGACGCTGGTCACAGTAGAGGTCAGCCCCTTTCAGTACAACCCAGTTCGCAAAGAATTGCGTATATATGAGGGGCTTGAAGTCAGTGTAAATCATACTGAACCCCTGACAGCTCCGGAGAGACCTATCTCCAGATTTTTTGAGCCGATCTACCAGACCATGATTCCAAACTCAACCCTTGTATTAGAACCAAACTATCAGGTACCCTCTATACTTTTTGTTTATCCTGACAATTCATCCGTGTTGACCCTGCTCCAGAGTCTCATGGATTGGAGACACGAAAAAGGGTTTGAAGTTCATAGTGCCAGCACACTGCTGACTGGAACTTCCAATTCATCCATCAAAAGCTATATACAGACTGCTTATGACACCTGGACCAATCCTCCAGAATTTGTCGTGTTGGTCGGTGATGCTGGTGGAGCTTTCAATATCCCAACCTGGACAGAGAATTTCTCAAACTACAATGGTGAAGGCGATTTGCCATATGTTCACCTCGCAGGATCTGATTATGTTGCAGATGCTTTTGTGGGACGCATCCCCTTTGAATCCACCTCAGAATTCACCAATATTCTCAGCAAAATTTTGAATTATGAAAAGAATCCCAGTAATTTCAATACCACCTGGTATACTCGGGCACTACTGGTAGGTGATCAGGCATCTTCTGGACTTTCCACCATTATGACCAATCGCAATATCAATGAGTATATGGAAGCCAATGGATATGAGAACAATTTTCAAGTGTATAGTGGTTCCTTTGTAAGTCAGATCGCATCGAGTATCAACTCCGGTGTTTCTTTCTTTAACTATCGCGGTTGGCTGGGTATGAGTGGCTGGGGCAATAGTAATACTACTTCCTTGACCAATGGTGCTAACCTGCCTTTCGTGACCATACTGACCTGTGGTACCGGTAGCTTTACAGGTGATGCCAGATCTGAGGAATTTCTTAAAGTTGGCACAACATCCGTTCCCAAGGGAGCAATTGCAGCGGTTGGAACAGCTACCTCGGGTACCCACACTCTTTATAACAACTGCGTATCCGTAGGTATCTACCACGGGATTTTCAGTGACAAAATATATTATGCAGGCTCTGCCCTTGAACGGGGACGCCTGAACCTGAACCAGACATACCCTTCACCGACCAACAATTATGTAAAGATATTTAGCCATTGGAATAATCTCATGGGTGATCCTGCCACTGAACTGTGGACTGGAGTACCGGCCAATATTCAGGTGGAAGTCTCAGCTCAGATCCCGGATGACGCCATGTATCTTGATGTTACCACACTTGATGAAGACGATAATATCCTGGAAGATGCCTGGGTGACACTGACTGGCTCAGGTGTCTTTGTTTCCGGATACTCAGATGAGGATGGTATGGTTGTTCTCGATCTTCCTGACGTCCTGCCGCCCACTCTGAAATTGACAGTGACAAAACATAATTTCAAACCCCGTCAAATGGATATTACAGTCGGTAATGAAAATTTTGCTGTTCTTATAGACGCTGCAACCTTGACTGAGACCATAGGGAATAGTAACGGTATGCTCAATCCAGGTGAAACAGCGCAGTTTGATCTTACATTCTCAAATCATTCTGACGTGGCCATTTCAAATGTGAGTGTCACAGTCACTGGTGAAAACGCTGAACCAGAAAATTATTTTTATCCCACGATGGCTGCAGGTGCCTCCATTATCGTTAACAATTTGACCTTCAATCTGCCCCTGGATTATCCAAGTATCGGTAAATATGATGTAGCAATTGAAGTCAATTCTGATGGTGTCTCCCTGTATAGTGATCACAGACGTTTTGATGTCTATGCACCTTACCTGCAGGTGAACACGCTTGGTGAGCCTGGATTACCGCCATACTCCTTTGATCCCGGCGAAGTTGCCGATGTGGTGTTGTATTGTGATAATATTGGTACCCTGGCCAGCAGTAATTTAACTGCCACATTACGCAGCTTTGATCCCAATGTGGAAGTTCTTGATTCAGTCGCAGTATTTGTTGATGCGGAAGCCGGTTCCGCAACCAATAACATTGCCTCAACTTTTGAGATCGATCTTGACACCCAGCTGACCATTGGAGTTCAAATCCCAATGCAGGTTGAATTTACCGATGACAATGGCTTTGTTGAGCTGGTGAACCTGCTCCTTCCAATTGGAACGCCCGGACCTGGAGATCCAACTGGACCAGATGTGGGTGGCTATTTTTGTTATGACAGTCAGGATCTTGCTTATGCGCTGGCTCCGCAGTACAATTGGATAGAGATCGTACCCGGTATGGGCTCATACACGGGAACTTTAGTCCCTCTCAATGACAATGGCAATAATCAGGAAGATATCGTAACCATGAATCTGCCATTTGAGTTTGGGTTTTATGGTGAAGACTATAATCAGGTCTCAATTTGCTCTAATGGTTATATTGCTCTGGGTGCCAGTGAAGTGGCCCTCTTCAGGAACTATCAGATGCCAGGTCCCCTGGGTCCCAACCCCATGATCGCAGCCTTTTGGGATGACCTGCGAATGGGGAGTGGTGATGTATATACCTACTACAATGTTGCTGAACACTTCTTTGTCATTGAATACCACAATATGCAAAATGCATTCAGTAACGATTTAGAAAAATTTGAGATCATTCTTTATGATGCTGATTATTATGGCAGTACCGATGGTAATGGTGATATTAAAATCCAGTATCACACCTTTAACAATAACAATACAGGCAGCAGTGCATCTTCTTCCCATGGTCAGTATTCCACTATTGGTATCGAAGACCACACCGGGCAATTGGGTATTCAGTACACCTTTAACAACATGTGGGCTGAAACCGCCAATGTTCTCACTGATGAATCAGCCATATTCTTTACGACACGCACAGACGCCATTCTACCATGTCCCGGTTGGGGGAGAGGTGATATCAACAATGATGGCTATCGTGGTGTCCAGGATCTGGTCATCCTCATCAATGTGATGCTTGGTGAAGGTGAATTTGGAGAGTGTGAATTTTGGGCTGCGGATAAGTCTCTGGATTCACTCATCGATATCAGCGATGTTGTCCTTCTTGTGGATGAAATCATGGGGAATAATCTGGCTCGTGTTAGCGATCTCGATGCTGGTACCGCTGATTTTGTGATCGATAATGGCTCTCTGTCCTTGCGCGCCTCTAGCCCTGCAGAAGGATTCTCATTTACTTTGAATTCTGATTCAAGAGTCAATTTCAAGGATTACCCCGGTCTATCACTGGCATCCAGGGAAAGTGAAACGGGTCTCAAAGTGATTGGCTATTGGACGGGTGAAGCTCGCAGCGAATTTGAGATCTTAAATGCTCAGGATGCTGATTTCAGCATCTCGTCGCCGCAAGTTGCCGGTGCAGCAGGTGTATTGATGAAGTCAAGCACTACTATCATTCCAGAGCGATTTGAGATTACGTCAGTCTATCCCAATCCATTCAACCCCAGTGTTACCATCAGCTATGAACTTCCCCAGGCTGAAGAAGTGTCAATCAGAATCTTCAACGCGCTGGGACAGGAAGTAGCACACACCAGCAATCAGCTTCAAGCCGGTAGTCATACATTTTCCTGGAACGGACTGGATCAAAGTAATCACCTGGTAAGCTCTGGTATCTATTTCGCCAGAATCACTACGGGCAGCGCCAGTCAAATGGTCAAGCTGACTTATTTGCGATAATCGCAGGAGAAAATCGAGGTAGCTCATGAATAAGAACCTTTTACTCGTCGAGGATGATGCTGAGATCATCAGTTTACTGAAAGAAGGTTTACGCTATGAAGGTTTTGAGCTTACTATCTCAAAAGATGGGGACAGTGGGCTCGAAAAGGCACGTCAGGGGGATTATGGACTCATCCTCATGGATTGGATGCTCCCGGAGATCTCCGGTATTGATGTGGTAAAAGCCCTGCACGATGACAATGTTCATACACCGGTTATCATGCTCACCGCCCGCCATGATGAAATGGACAAAGTTGCCGCACTGGAAGCTGGTTGTGATGATTACATCACCAAACCCTTCAGTATCAAGGAACTGGTTGCCCGGATTAATGCCGTCATGCGTCGGGCAGCCTCCAACATTCTCGACGAAGATGGCGCTGAGCGAAAGATCAGTAAGGGTGAGCTTGAGATAGATCTTGAAAAACGAGCAGTCTCAATTCGTGGCGAAGAGATTCAATTGACTGCGACAGAATTTAATCTGCTGACCTTGCTTATTCGCCAGCCTGGCCGTGTTTACAGTCGTAAACAGCTCTTGGACATCGTTTGGGACTATTCCTTTGAGGGTTATGAGAATACGGTGAACACCCATGTAAATCGTCTTCGATCCAAGATTGAGAAAAATCCAAATAACCCTGAATACGTCCTCACTGTTTGGGGTGTTGGCTACAAATTCTCTGATGAGATCAGCGCATAGACACATCGAATGGTACAACTCAAACATATCCCGCTATATCGCACCCTGACGTTCAAGGTTGCGATTGCACTTATCGCCTTCTTTATTCTGAATGGCGTTTCTCTGGTGCTATGGAATCAGGCGGATGTGTTTGCTGATCTGGAAACAGATATCCAGACGGTCTATCGTCAAACTGCTTCTGAGATCTCGGAGGAAATGATCCTTGCAGGGACCACTTCAGACAATGTTTCGGTCTTTTTTGATTCACTGGCTATGAATTATCCTGGGATGGAACTGTTCCTGGTTTCGTCTGAAGGTGAAATTCTGGAGCACGGAAGCTATGTCCCGTCCCAACTGATAAAAACCCATGTTCCCATCGAACCCATCGAGCTATTTTTGAATGCAGATACAAGTGATTATCCTATAGAAATTCCTGTCCCAACTGCTTCCGATATGGATTTTGTATTCTCAGCCGCAGCTCTCGGCTCTCCGGCTTTTCCAGATACCTACGTACTGGTCACGTTGATGGAGGGTGGCGAGGATATCCAGGTGACATGGTGGGAAGAATATGGCGTTATCCTCACCAGAACGATCCTGTTTAGTGTCATTATAGCTGCCTTAGCCGGAATCATATTCTGGTATTTTCTCACGAGGCGTGTCCAGAATGTCGCCCATGCAGTCCAGAATTATCGGGCAGGTGATGGGCGAATTGACCTGGATGATGACGCCAGTGATGAGATCGGTCATGTCGCCATGCATATCAGCGATATGATGGGTCGTATCGATAACATGTTTGATGAATTGGGCAAAAAGGAGAAAATGAGGACTGAACTATTAGCTTCAGTCAGCCATGAACTTCAGACCCCACTAACCGTGATGCAGGGAAATATTGAGACACTGGTCGAGCATCGGGAAAAGATGAGCGAAGAGGATCTCAGTCATAAGTTGGGCGCAGTCTATACCCAGGTTCGCCATATGAGTGCTCTTATTGACGACATGTTCGATGTGGCAATTCTTGAGACCGGACAAATGAAAATAAACACTGAACCATTCCCCATGGTTGAATTGGTGGAGGATGTACTTCAGAGTTACACCCTATTGCTTGATCAATCTAAAATTACCATAGAACGGGATTTCCCTGAAGACATTCAAACTGTGAATGCCGACCCCCTGCGAATTAGACAGGTCATCAGAAACCTGCTGAGCAATGCAATCAAATTTTCATCTCCTGGTGGTCGCATCCACATCAGCACTGAAGTAAAATCGAATGAGATTTTGACATTTAAGCTTCAGGACACGGGTGTGGGTATTGCTGAGGAAGACATCAGTAAGATCTTTGACAGCTTTTATCGTTCAAAGCAGCAGTCGAACAAACCCGTGAAGGGCACAGGCTTAGGATTACACATTTGTCAACACATTCTCAAACTCCATGACTCTAATCTCGTCGTGCAGAGCCGCCTTGACATCGGTAGCACCTTTTCGTTTGATCTGAAACTGTACAAAGAAGTTGTAACCATCTAACCCGTCGCACCTCCAACAGCTGGTTTATAAAAGAAGGGAATTGTTATGAGTGAAGAAGTCACCACATCTAGTGGTTTAAAATATATCGATATGGAAGTTGGATCGGGGAAATCACCCCTGAGTGGACAGGGTGTTGTGGTTCATTATACCGGTACCCTGGAAGATGGGACCAAATTTGATAGCTCTGTGGACCGCGATAAACCCTTCAGCTTCACCATTGGGATCGGTCGTGTGATCCAGGGGTGGGATGAAGGTGTCATGGGTATGAATATTGGTGGCAAAAGACGCTTGATCATTCCGCCTGAATTGGGATATGGAACCAGGGGAGCAGGCGGTGTGATTCCGCCCAATGCAACCTTGATCTTTGACGTAGAACTGCTGGATATCCGCTAAACCAAACCTTCCCAATGACCACCTCAAAACTAAAAGCTATTCTGGATGCCCATCCGTTAAGCCTGCTCTATTTTTCCACACCAAGCTGTGGGGTGTGTCAGGTTCTGCGACCCAGAGTAGAAGCGCTCACCAAAGAAGTGCCTCACTGGTATTTCCAATATATTAATACAGAGGAGTCCAGGGAAGTTGCCGGACAACACCTGATCTTTGCTGTGCCCACGCTTCTACTTATGGCAGATGGTAATGAGGTCACCCGTTTAAGCAGACATTTCGGTATGCACGAATTAGAACAACCCATGCGTCGTTTCGCTGAATTGATCCAGCAGGCGGAAAAACCTCATCTAAATAAATTATTATCGCAATGATCAGATACTTAATCCTGAGAAACCCTGGTCACAATCGAGTCTATTATCTGGAGTCGGAAAAACTTGCGCTTGCAGAGCTGACCCTGACTGTCAAGCGTTTTGAACAGGAATGTGAAGATATTCAATCCGTAAATGTAGCTGGAATTAACTATCTCGCATTTACGACCAAAGCTCCCCTCAGATCTACTGAGCTTGTATGGATCTCACAGCTCTCTTTTATTTTTGCCCTCTATGAGCAGATATGTGATGGGGAGGAACCAGTCCTCAAACCATTGTCTTTGACACCTCGACAATTTGTCGATCCCAAGATATCCATGTTGTTAAAGTATTCTGGTAAGACCAACGAGATATTTACCCGCATGATGATCAATGTGGCTTTACTGAGCAGTGATTTCCAGTTCGATGACTCCATCCATCTGCTTGATCCGGTCTCGGGTAAAGGCACTACCCTTTTTGAGGCTACAACCTCTGGCTATGATGTCACCGGTATCGAGGTGGATAAAAAATTGGTTCATGAAGCCACCATCTTCTTCAAAAAGTACCTGGAACAGGAAAAATATAAACACAAGCTCAGCAAACGATCCATGTATAGTAGACCCGACCACTCCGATGCATATATTCAGGATTTTGAATATTCAGCCACAAAAGAAAATTTTAAGTCTGAAGAAACCAGGCATCATCTCGCATTCATCGCAGGCAATGCCATTGATACCAGTCGCTATTTTAAAGCAGAGAAATTTCATCTCATCGTGGGTGATCTGCCTTATGGTATTGCGCATGGTAATGTGGCAAAGAAGAAGCATGGCTCACGTACCCGTAGTCCAGCAGAATTACTCGGGGAGTGTCTTCCTCAATTTCACAAAATATTGAAAGCAGGGGGCTGTCTGGTGCTGGCCTGGAATACATTTGTATGGTCCAGAGAGGCTTTTACAACCCTCCTCGGAGAACGCGGCTTCAAGGTCCTGGCTGAGGAACCCTTCGATAATTTCGATCACCGCGTCGATCAATCCATTAAAAGAGATATAATGGTCGCTCGAAAGATCTGATCAGCTTATTCAGGGATCTTTAAGGAGGCAGGGTCCGGACCAGCCGGGGTTTGACTTGTTTGATTCTTGATGGCTTCGATCTCGTCCAGGTCGAAAAGTTTGCCTTGACCAATCCCTTCACACTCTTCTTCGATGATTTTCCAACGATATTGAGACTTCAAATTATTTTTCCAGAAGGGGAATGTCCGACATTGGGTCGGTCTGGCCTCATAGATGGTACAACCATTTTCGCCATAAAAAATGCAATTATCACCATCATTTTTAAAAACATACTGACCTTCATGTAAATCCATGTAGGTCTCTGTAAAAGCATTAATGCTCAGATCGAGGTGTCTGGCAGCAAAGCCAACATCTTCGAGTGTCGGGTAGACGAAACCACCACCCAGCTTGCAGCAGGCACCGCAGCCGGTGCATTCAAAATGTAGGCCTCTGGCATAAAAACGTTCCCTTGTTCTGGATTTGGTCACCCTAGAAAAGACCCTTCACCAGACCGCCATCAACCACCAGTGACTGCCCTGTGATATAGCTTGCTCGTGTTGATGCGAGAAAAGCAATTGCAGCTGCCAACTCTTTGGGTTGCCCCAGACGTTTCATGGGGATATCTCTGGCGATGAGTGCAGGGTCAGCCAGATCGCTGTGCAACTGCTTGACGCGTTCTGTATCATGGATACCTGGTAAAACCATATTCACTGTAACGCCATGTTCCGCAACCTGTGAGGATAGACTTTTGGCGTAGCCCGTTAAACCAGCTCTGGCCGTATTGGAAAGGATCAAAGATTCGATCGGCTGCTTGACAGAAACCGAAGTGATAAAGATGATGCGACCCCAGCCTTGCTTGATCATACCCTCCAGAACTTCCTGAGCGGAATCTTTCATGGCAATGAGATTTCCCTGCAGTGCTTGATTCCACTGGTCCTCACCAATCGTATTGTAGAGACCAGCTGAAGGACCTCCATTGTTGGCGACGAGTATATCGATCGAACCCCAGTTTTTGCCGATCTCATGAAACATGCTGCGCCGGGCTTCAGCATTTGTCACATCACAGGCATAACCCTGGACAGTGGCCCCTGTTAATTTGCCGATGGATGCAGCTGCCTTCTGTATCCGCTCATGATCTCTGGAACATATGGCGAGACGACAGCCCTCTTTTGCCAATTCCAGTGCTGTGGCATACCCCAGACCAGATGAAGCCCCCTGCACCATTGCTACTTTGTTCTTTATTTCAAAATCCATAATTTTCTCCTGGCGCAAAACTAATCTTTATTCCCTTTGATACAACCATCTCCAGCGTGTCTTACAATCTGGACCGGGAACATTTGATTCTCTAATCCTGTTCACTTCCCCTGAGTGCTGTCTATATTACAGGCTCTAAATAAATGAATAAAGGAACACAACTATAAATGGATTTTTACTCACTCCTCCTCGCTGTACCGGCTATCCTCATCGCCCTGACCTTCCATGAGTTTGCTCATGGCTATGTTGCCTATCGATTTGGCGACCCAACGGCAAAAAATATGGGACGCTTGACACTAAATCCCATGGCACATCTTGATCCCATGGGAACCATCATGATATTTCTCATTCATTTTGGATGGGCCAAACCAGTGCCTGTTGACCCAAGATATCTGGGCAACCCAAAGAGGGATATGATGTGGATTGCAGCAGCTGGTCCACTTATGAACGTTGCTCTCGCGCTCATTACCGGGATCATTATCAGGATATTCATGGCTACTGACCTGATCTACTCTAACCCCAGTGGAACCATCACCACACTTTTCCAGATGCTCCAATATTCTCTTTTCATCAATCTGGCACTGGCGTTTTTTAATCTTTTGCCTATCCCACCGCTTGATGGCTCAAAAATATTATCAGGCATGCTTCCTCATCGATATGCACCAACGATATATTTGATCGAATCCAGGGGACCCATGATTTTGTTTGGGATCATCATGTTTGGATGGATCACTGGCTTTAATGTTCTGGGGGTCGTAATTGGTCCCTTTATTAACGTATTTTCAAGCTTATTTGCAGGGATCTAATGCCTGAATTAAAATATGCCAAAACGCGCAGACTAAGACGCTTTGAATCAGTTGATTCAGATGAAAAACGTATAAAATTCAGGCGTCTTACTTCCGCTTATCCCAGACGCAGTCTCCTTGGTTTGGTTGTGATGGCCGGCATGATCATCTATTTGCTATATTACTTATCAAAGGTTTAAAGGTGGGAATGATGCAGAAAATTGTTGAATGCGTACCAAATTTTAGTGAGGGACACGATCTGGCTCTCATTGAAAAGATCACATCATCCATAGCTCAGGTAGCAGGTGTTACGCTTCTTGATGTGGATCCAGGCGCAGATACAAATCGCACCGTTGTGACCTTCGTGGGTGGGCCTGAAGCGGCGGTTGAAGCCGCCTTTCAAGGAATCAAACGCGCAGCGGAACTTATCGATATGAGCAAGCACAGGGGGGCCCACGCCCGTATGGGAGCCACTGATGTTTGTCCCTTTATTCCTGTCAGCGGAATCAGCATGGATGAATGTGCTGAACTCTCCCGCCAACTGGGCAAACGTGTTGGTGATGAATTGGATATTCCAGTATACCTTTATGAATATGCAGCCAGTTCTCCAGAGCGAGAAAATCTGGCAACTATCCGAGCCGGAGAATATGAAGGACTTGCTGAGAAGCTGAAAGATCCAAAATGGAAACCAGATTTCGGGAAAGCTGATTTCAACACCAGATCAGGTGCTACGGTCATAGGAGCCAGGAAATTTCTGATTGCCTACAATGTGAATCTAAATACTCGGGATCGAAAAAAAGCAACGGATATTGCCCTGGAAATCCGGGAAGCCGGACGGAATGCCCGTGATCCCGTAACCAATAAATTTATTCGTGATGAGAAGGGTGTATTTGTCAAACGACCCGGCACACTCAAAGCTGTCAAGGCCGTTGGCTGGTATATCGATGAATATCAAATGGCCCAGATATCCATGAACCTGGTCGATATTGAAGTGACGCCCTTTCATATTGCCTTTGATGAAGTTGTGAAGGAGGCGAATCTGAGGGGTTTGCGTGTCTCTGGGAGTGAGCTTGTGGGACTGATCCCCTTAAACGCCATGCTGGAGGCTGGCAGATATTATCTGAAAAAACAGAAATCCAGCACGGCTGTTTCAAATGCTGAACTCATTCGTATCGCCATCCAGAGCCTGGGATTGAATGAAATTTCACCTTTCAACCCCCAGGAGCGTATCATCGAATATCAGTTGGGGGATACGGATCAAAAGAATCTGGTGGATATGGGGGTTACTGAATTTGTTGACGAGCTGGCCTCAGATTCCCCGGCGCCAGGGGGTGGCTCAGTATCTGCCCTGGCCTCAGCCATGGCCGCTGGGCTTACCAACATGGTTGGCGTCTTGACCTATGGAAAAAAGGGATATAAAGAAAATTGGGTTGAGATTGAAGCCATCAGCAACCAGGCCCAGACGCTCAAGGATACGTTCTTGTTTCTCGTTGATGAAGATACCCGCTCATTTAATAGTGTGATGACTGCTTTGCGCTTGCCCCGTGACACTGCTGAGCAGCAGCAAGCCAGGCTACAAGCGCTCCAGGAAGCTACTGTCTATTCGGCTGAAGTTCCCTTGAAGGTTATGCGCCACTCTCTGGAGATCATGAAACTAGCCGGTAGCATGGCCGATATCGGAAATCAGAATTCACTTTCTGATGCCGGTGTGGCAGTGCTGCAAGCCAGAGCTGGCTTGGAAGGGGCTGCTTTAAACGTAATGATCAATATTCCGGGGATTGATGATAGGCAGATCGTAAGCAAATTCGAAGCGGAGGTTGAGGAACTGAAAGTGGAATCAAAAGCCTTGGCCGAGAAGATCCTGTCTGCCATGACCGCCAAATTGAAAGCGCAACAAAACAAAACCCAGGCTTAAGGAAAAATACTCTAGTCCATGTCACATATTCACATACTCCCTGAGATCCTTTCCAATAAAATTGCCGCTGGTGAGGTGGTTCAACGACCTGCCTCTGTGGTAAAGGAACTGGTAGAAAATTCCATCGATGCAGAAGCGACACGGGTCGAGATCACCATCCAGAATGGCGGTCGCGATCTGATCCAGGTCGTGGATGATGGCGTGGGACTCGATAAAGAAGAACTGGAACTGGCTATCCAGCGTCACGCCACCAGTAAAATAGCTGAAATTGAGGACCTGTTTCGCATCAGGACCATGGGATTCAGAGGAGAGGCGTTGCCCAGTATTGCCTCTGTTTCCATGATGGAGATCGTATCCCATGCCAGAGGGGGAGATGACGCATTTTCTCTGGAA
>CAZVSF010000059.1:0-2599 GCA_964630195.1 uncultured Lentisphaeria bacterium | reverse complement strand
ATTAATCAAAGACCGATCACAGACCGATTGATCAACAATGCGGTCTATCAGGCCTACAAGTCACTCATCCAGCGTGGCGAATTCCCCTTCTACACATTGAATATCTCCGTGCCCCTCAATGAAGTTGATGTCAATGTCCACCCCACCAAAACGGAAGTAAAATTTAATGATGAATGGCGGGTTTATCATGTGGTGAAGGAAACAGTGGAAGGCGGGTTGAGGCAAACCTTGAAAATGGCACCTGGATTTCAGAATCGTCCTCAGATGGCCCCTCTTTTTGCACCATCAAACACCCATTCTCCGCAGACGAGTTTTGTAGCACCTTCTGGGGGTCAGAATCAGGAGGATGAGTCATCCAGAAGCGCTGAAGAAAGCGAAATATTGCAGAAAGCCAGACAATTCAGTCAGGTCCTGGATCGGGATGCAGTGGCAACGAAACCACAGCGTCAGCAGGGGGGCTTTATCTGGCAGGTCCACAATAAGTATATCCTGAGTCAGATCAACAATGGGATAGCTATTATCGACCAGCATGTGGCCCATGAGCGCATTTTGTACGAGGAAGCCTTGCGGGATATGGATGAGAATAAAGGCACCTCCCAGCAGCTTCTGTTTCCGGCTACTCAGGAATTTTCTGCTGATGATTATAATATCCTCGTCGACATTATTCCCTCTCTCAACACCCTGGGATTTCGACTGAGGGAGTTTGGTCCCCAGACCGTGCTGGTTGAAGCCGTACCTGTGGGTATGCGAGGGGGGAGTGAAGGTGCGATATTAAAAGAGATCATTGATTATTATCGGGAGAATCGTGTCTTCGATTATTCTCCCTCAAAGCGACTGGCAGCTTCCTATTCCTGTAAAGCTGCTGTAAAAGCCGGTGATCCTTTAACTGAAGAGGAAATGCGGGTTCTGGTGGATCGCCTGTTTGCCACAGAGAATCCATTTTATTGTCCCCATGGCCGCCCGATCATTATCAATCTGAGTATCGACGAACTCGATAAGCGCTTCGAGCGTCACTAGGCCGCTGCTGACTTGAAGGTCACTGGTTACTCTCAGGAATGAACCTTACATGTTTGCCATACTTCGACAAGCTCAGCAAGACAAAGAAGTTCTTTAGCAGGTTGAAATCGATTCAATGCAAATTTTATGAAACCTGTTAAAATCCATAATCAATTGATAGCTGAGCCACAGGCGGATTATCTCATCCTGGCAGGTCCAACTGCTGTTGGCAAAACAGATACAGTTCTGACTCTGGCCCTGGAACATGATATTGAGGTCATCAGTGCTGATTCTCGTCAGATATATAAATATATGGATATTGGCACGGCGACACCTGGGGTGGAGATACTTCAGCGCTTGCGGCATCATCTTATCAATGAACTGACCCCTGATATTGTCTGGAATGCGGCTGGTTTTTATCAACAGGCCAGACGAATCATTCTGGATGTTTTGGAGCGTGGGAAGCTACCCGTGGTCGTTGGGGGTGCCGGTATGTATCTGGACGCATTGCAATTTGGTCTTTTTGACGAACAACATAAAGATCCAGCCATTCGAGAGAAGTACCAGGCCAAAGTGGACGCAGGAGAAGCAGAAACGCTGTGGCACCGCTTAATGGAATTGGATCCAGAATATGCTGCGACGTTCCATTTCAATAATTTCAAAAAGCTCATGCGCGCTTTTGAGATTTACGAATCTTCAGGGATGATCCCCTCGCAGGCATTTTCCAGCAGCAGTGATCCTTTTGAAAAAGAAGGGGTTATGATCGTTCTGGATCGGGAGCGCAAACACTTATATGAACGCATCAACCAACGGGTCCTCGCCATGCTGGATGAAGGATTGATCGAAGAATGCCAGTCCTTGCTGGATAGGGGCTATACAGCGGATCTTTATCCCATGAAAACCATTGGCTATAAGGAAATATATGCTTTCTTTGGTGGAATATTGTCACAGGATGAGATGACTTCCACCCTTCAAAAGAACACCCGGAATTTTGCCAAGCGTCAGTTGACCTGGTTCAGAAACCATCCCTTCGATTACTGGATCGACCTGGGAGCGGATCCACCGAACCCGTCGAAATAAGCTTGTGTCACCCTGAGGCGACGGAGTCGAAACTCGAATAGCGACACTAAAATCATTTCTCAAACAGAAGTCTTCTGGCCAGTTCATAAATCAAAAAAGCAATAGTAGCATCTATTGTGATATCAGATCTTTTTTTGTGCAACATCAAGAATTACAAATACTTATCAATCACCCCACGCTTCGGAGGCTGTGTGAGAACGCTGTTACAAGAGGATAATATGAGAATTACAGAAACAGTAATAAAGCGCTTCGTCCCTGCATAACATGTTGTTAATTCAGTTAGTAGCCCTGGGATTTATCCCGGGGTCAAATGACACAAAAACACAGGTGCTAATGGGTTTTAACCCATTCTCACACACCCTGTTCAGCGTGGGGGTTTGGAACCCCACAAAAGGTAGGGCTTTAGCCCAAAACATATTGCAGAAGCGTTGGGCTAAAGCCCTTAATTCATAGTGTTGTATTGAGTCCCCAGGCTGAAGAGACTGTGTGAGAATGAACAGACAAGAACTAATATCCGCTTGCC
>CAZVSF010000058.1:0-15492 GCA_964630195.1 uncultured Lentisphaeria bacterium | reverse complement strand
GATGACTCCGGCTATTCCCAGGATACGAGAGGACGAACTCGCAGACACACTGTCGATCAATAACCTTTTCAATGTCAGCTGGCATTATAATGGAGATTTTAATACAACTATCTCCACTGGAAAAGCATTGCAAGATTGGGAAAATTTTGTGTGTGGAACTGAACAGTTTGGCATCATGGAGCCGGGAGATACTACCTGGACATCGACAGTCGATTCCTATTGTCTGGAGGGCAGATTGGATCAGGATGATGTTACCTCGCTTGATATTCGGCTGCGATATCTGGATGAGAACTACTATCGCTACTTCCTGGCAACAGACGAAGGGGCAGCAAGTATATCAAATTTTCTCATTGGAGAAGGTAGCATTGGGAATACCTACGGAATTGAAGGTGGCTTTGGTGTATTTGGGGCGATCAGCGCAGACTGGGTTCGGCGCTATGCAACACGCTAAAAAACCTCACAATAAATTAATACTTTCAGCCCAAAAGAGTACGAGCGAACAACCAGGGATTAAGTTTTATCAGATTTTTAAAAGATTTCAGCAAATTATTTCCCCATGTAGCCTGTTTACTCTGGATCGAAAAATAAGTAGAGTTGTAAACAGACCTATCAAAAGCGTTTGAAGTTTTATGTTGGGCTGGAAATAAAAAATGTCCCGATCCCGTTGATGATCTCAGGATAGGGACATTTAAATTTGTAGCTAAAGCTGATCTATTTTTTTTTGGCGATCTTTAATCTATTCATGGAGCGTTCCATGGCGCGCAAAGCCCTCATTTGGTCTTCCATCTCATCCTGCTTATGGGCAAGATGTTCCTTGGCTCGATCAAAGGCCTCTTGGGCACGGACAAGATCGATATCTTCCTGTGGTTCAGCAGATTCTACCAATAGCTGAACACCACTCCGGGTGATTTCTGCAAAGCCCTTGGTGGTTGCATAAATTTTCTCTACAGAACCATTCACAACTTTTATCTCGCCAATGTCCAGAGCCATGATGGAGTCCGTGTGTCCCGCCATAACACCAAAGGCACCGTCAACGCCGGGTGCTCGGACATAGTCCACGTCACCTTCATCATACACCTTGGTAGGGGTAATGATTTCAAGATGAAATTGTGCTGCCATTATTGTTTATCCACTTTTCTTTGTGCTTGCGATGACGTCGTCAATACTGCCCTTGTACATAAAGGCATTTTCATTGTATTTATCCATGTCACCAGCCAGAATAGCTTCAAAGCCTGTAATAGAATCTTCAAGCGATACATATTTACCGGCACTTCCAGTAAATGCTTCAGCAACGAAAAAGGGCTGGGAGAAGAATTTCTGCATGCGACGGGCACGTTTTACCGTATTCTTATCTTCATCTGATAATTCATCCATACCAAGGATGGCAATGATATCCTGAAGATCTTTATACTTTTGCAGAATAACTTTCACTTCCTGGGCAACATTGTAATGTCTATCGCCGACCACACGGGGATCAAGTATTCGAGAGGATGATGAAAGTGGATCCACAGCTGGATAAATACCCAACTCAGCAATACCACGCTCCAACACTGTGGTTGCATCCAGGTGGGCAAAGGTCGTAGCAGGGGCCGGATCAGTTAAATCATCAGCAGGCACATAGATAGCCTGCACAGAGGTTACAGAGCCCTTTTTGGTTGATGTGATCCTCTCCTGAAGGTCACCCATCTCAGTCGAAAGGGTTGGTTGGTACCCAACGGCAGACGGCATTCGTCCAAGTAATGCAGATACTTCGGATCCAGCCTGGGTAAAACGAAAGATATTATCGACGAAAAGTAATACATCCTTGCCTTCAACATCGCGGAAATATTCAGCCATTGTCAGGCCGGACAAGGCCACTCGGAGACGAGCCCCTGGTGGTTCATTCATCTGACCAAACACCATAGCAGTTTTATCTATAACACCTGATTCCGTCATTTCAAGATACAGGTCATTACCTTCACGTGTACGCTCACCCACACCGGAGAATACTGAATATCCACCATGCTCGGTGGCGATGTTGCGGATGAGTTCCTGAATAAGAACGGTTTTGCCAACACCAGCTCCACCAAACAAACCTGTTTTACCACCTTTGGAATAAGGTTCAAGCAAATCAACCACTTTGATGCCTGTCTCAAGGATCTCACTGGCTGTTGTCAGGTCTTCCTGTTTTGGTGGATCACGATGAATGGGGAAACGCTTAACTGAGGGAGCAGGTTTTCCATCGATGACATTTCCAACCACGTCGAACATGCGACCGAGAGTCTCTGGTCCCACAGGAACTGAGATCGGAGCGCCAACATCTGTTACCTTGGTACCACGCTGTAATCCATCTGTAGAATCCATAGCAATGGTTCTTACGATATTTTCACCCAGATGCTGGGCGACTTCCAGTACCAATAATCCGTCTTCGCGTTCAATATTCAGCGCATTTAACACTTCTGGTAGCTGATCTTCGTCAAACCGAACATCAACCACAGCACCCATAATCTGAACAACTTTTCCTTGCTTAGCCATCGTATGAAGTTTCCTCTTATTCCACTAAAGCTTCGGCACCACTCACAACTTCCAGAATCTCTGTGGTAATTGCAGCTTGACGTGCCTTATTGTATTCCAGTCGGAGGCTATCAATAAGATCTCCGGCGTTATTTGTAGCTGCTTCCATTGAAGTCATCCTGGCTGCTTGCTCAGAGGCATTGGATTCCAGCAGAAAGCGCCACATTTGGACATTTAAATGACGGGGAATCAGCGATGTGACAACCTCGTCCTTGGAAGGCTCAAATAGATATTCTGTACTAACCTCTTCTGCATCTTCCTCTAAAACCAGAGGCAAATAATGGTATTCCACAATTTCCTGTTGAGCCACATTCTTAAACTCGTTAAAGATGACCCTGACGTCATCAAATTCACCTGCCAGAAAACGGTCAATAACAGCACTGGCCATAGAGGTTGCATGGCTAAAATTCAGTTCATTCCAGAAATCAGCATAATGTTCAACAACATCATAGCCTCTTTTATTGAAATATTCATAGCCTTTGCGCCCGATACAGATAAGCTTTGAATTCTCTTTGCCTTCAGCCTTAATAATATTCTCAGCCTGGCGTAGAATGTTTGTATTAAAACTACCGCAGAGCCCGCGATCCGATGTCAATACAATAAAAGCCTTCTTCCGGGTGGGTCGCATGGTCAGGAGTTTATGAGTAGACCTATCTATGTTTGGAAGCAGATGATTCAGCACATCATTGATACGACCAGCATAGGGTCTTGCCTGTTCCATATTCATCTGAGCGCGACGCAATTTTGCCGCCGCAACCAGTTTCATGGCACGCGTGACCTGCTTGATACTCTCAATGGTACCTATCCGCTTCCGTATGTCTTTTAAATTCGCCATAGCGATCCTGTATTAGGCTGCGAACCCTTTAACAAAGTCCGTCACGCTCTTGTTCAAGGCAGCATCTATCTCTTCCGTCAACTTGCCTTCAGCAGCAATTTTCTTGAGAAGATCTGAATTGTTTGCTTCCATATTGCTCAGAAATTCGCTTTCAAAGCGTCGAATGTCTGAAGGAGCTATATCATCCAGAAATCCCCTTGAAGCGGCGTAGAAAATGGCAATTTGCTTCTCTACCACCATGGGAACAAACTGATTTTGTTTCAGCACTTCATAGAGAATTTTTCCGCGGGTAAGCTGTTTCTGAGTTTCAGCATCAAGATCAGATCCAAACTGGGCAAAAGCAGCCAGTTCACGATACTGGGCCAAGTCAAGTCTCATACCACCGGCAACTTTTTTCATGGCACCGATCTGAGCATTGCCACCCACACGGGAAACAGAGATCCCCACATTCAGAGCAGGACGTTGTCCACTGTTAAACAGATCCGTTTCCAAAAAGATCTGACCATCCGTGATGGATATAACATTGGTGGGGATATAAGCAGAGACATCACCCATCTGGGTCTCAATGATGGGAAGGGCTGTAAGGGAACCGCCACCTAGATCTTTATTCAATTTTGATGAGCGTTCCAGCAGGCGACTATGCAGGTAAAATACATCACCGGGATATGCTTCACGACCAGGGGGTCTTCTGAGCAGTAATGACATCTGGCGATAGGCTACAGCGTGCTTGGATAGATCATCATAAATGATCAAAGCATGTTTGCCATTATCGCGGAAATATTCACCAATGGAAGCACCGGTGTAGGGTGCCAGAAATTGCAGCGGTGCAGGATCTGAAGCATTGGCAGCCACAACCGTCGTGTACTCCATGGCTCCCTGGGCTTCAAGCTCAGCAACCACACGGGCCACTGTTGATGCTTTCTGTCCAATGGCCACATAGATGCAATATACCGGGTCATCCGGTGTCTCTGGACTATGGGTATACTTCTGATTTACAATAGTATCGAGAGCAACAGCTGTCTTACCTGTCTGACGGTCACCAATGATCAATTCTCGCTGGCCACGGCCAATAGGTATCATACTATCAATGGCTTTAATACCAGTTTGCAGAGGTTCGTTCACGGGACTACGGGCCAGAACACCCAGAGCCTTACGTTCAACGGGATAGGACTTCCCGGCTTTGATCTCACCTTTGCCATCCATGGGAGTGCCGATGGGGCTTAAGACCCGACCGATCACAGAATCACCGACAGCAACGGATACGACTTTGCCTGTACGTTTGGCCTGGTCCCCCTCTTTAACAAGAGATGTGTTCCCAAATAGAACCAGTCCGACTTCGTCCTCTTCAAGGTTCATGGCCATACCCACAACACCGTTGGGGAGCTCTATGAGTTCTGAGGCCATAACGTTTTCCAGTCCACTTACTCGGGCGATACCATCACCAACCATGATGACTTCACCGATCTCGGCTACATCAATAGAGAGATCTAATTTGCCCAGCTCGTCCTGGAGTAATTTTGTGATTTCGTCTGTTCGAATATCTGTCATATTCTTGTCTTTCCTTTAGGACTGAATCAGTGCTTGTCTGATACGTGCCAGTTTACTGGAGAGGGAGGCATCCAAAATGGTATTACCTACTCGTAATGTTAAACCACCCAGGATTGCCTGATTCACTTCTGATGTAAAATCAGCTTTCGAGGATGTGACTGTTTCAATTGCCTGATGAATACGTTTTACGGTATCTTCAGACAAGTTGTTGGTACTGACTGCATGCACTTTGATCTGATCGCTGCGGATATAAAAGGCAGTTTCCAGGTTTCGCATGATCATAGCAAGCAGCTTCATGTCGCGTTCTTCACCTAATTGAGCCAAAAAGACCTGATTGATGGGGTGAAGATCCGTGTACACCTTGCCAAGCAACTCAATTTTAACCTGTGCTTCAACCTTGGTTGATGCCAGAAAAGCCTTCAAGGCAGGCTCTCGGCGATAAGAGGTATAGAAAGTTTGCATGGAACGGTAAACCGCTTCCAAGGCATCCTTTTTCTCAGCGATGCCAATGAGCAAATTTGCATACTGGCGACTTTTTGCAGAGGTACGCATTAATTCTTTCCGTAATCCTTTAGCGCATCTTCTATGAGACGCTCGTTGTCTTCCAGAGTAATGGATTTAGAAATAATTTTTTCAGCAGCGGCCATTGAGATCTCCACAATTTGATTGCGAATCTCAGCAATCGCCTTTTCACGCTCTGCGACAATCTGCGCTTCAGCCTGTTTCAGGATCCCTGCAGATTTGTCCTTGGCTTCATTTAAAATATCGCCTTTCATTCGCTCTGCAGTTTCCTTGCCGGCAGCCACAATGTTTTGGGCTTCCTGACGCGCTTTGGCAACCATTGCTTCATATTCTTGAGCAACTTTGTCAGCTTCTTTACGGGCTGCTTCTGCTTCCTCAAGTGACTCACGAATAAAATTTTCGCGCTTATCCAGCGCTTTGATCATGGGTTTCCAGGCCTTGGTACCCAGGATCACCAACACAGCAAGGAAGGTGATCCAGGTCCATATCATTAAGCCTGTGTCAAACCGTAGCAGGTTTTCCATAGTTCCTCCGAAGGAGCTTTTTCAGACCTTCTTATTTCAGAGCGATGAGGAGAGCTACAACCTCACCAATAATTGCAACACCTTCTAGCAGGAAGAGAGGTAAGTTGACTGCCCCAGTAATACTTGCTGCGGCTTCAGGTTGGCGGGCAATACCAGCAGCTGCGGCAGCAGCCAACTTACCGATTCCAACACCAGCACCAATTACACTCATGCCTGCACCAATGGCGGCTCCCAGATAAGCAAATTCCATGTTATAACTCCTTGTTAAGTTTGTGAATTTCTGACGAATCAAGATCAGCCACGCCAACATGTCTTGGGTTCCCGAACTGAGTGGGCACAACACGAACTTGTGCGCCAGATGGTTTGATTATTTTATTATTAAATTTCAAAGATACTTAATGATTTGGATGTAAAGTTTGACCTATAAATACTGAAGTGAGCAGGGCAAAAACGTAGGCCTGCACCAAACTCACAATGAGCTCCAGAAATGTGATTCCAATATTCAGTGCCACAGAAGCAACACCCACATAAGCATTATGCAACAAAAAGATAGGGGCGAAAATGGCCAGCATAGCTATGTGTCCTGCCGTCATATTTGCAGCCAGACGCATGGTCAACGCAAAGGGCTTTACAAACATGCTCATCAATTCGATGGGTATCAGGATGATCAATACAGCCTTGGGTACATTGCCGGGAATCATATTCTTCCAGTGTTTGAAAAATCCGTGCTCCAGAATGCCTGCCAGGGTAAACGAAACAAATGTAATGATGGCCAATGAGGCAGTCAGTGTGACATTCCCCGTGGCAGTTGTACCACCATGTCCGTGATTTAAATAATTAAAAAAGGGAATCAAGCCCAGCAGGTTCATGGTCAGGATCATAAAGAAAAAGGACATGACGAGTGGTCCCCATTTGAGGACATGATCTTTGCCCACGTATGGCACCAAAATATTTGTACGGACAAAATCAACACCGAATTCAAAGGCATTTGAAAAGCCGCTGGGGACAGGGAGCTCTTCCTTCCGATACCTTCTGGAAGCATACAGAGCTATGCTGGTAAGTAACCCGGCTGCGATCCAGAGCATGATCACATGTTTCGTGATTGATAAATCTACACCAAAAAGTTCAAAATGGATCATCACGTCACTGTTGGCGACGTGTTCAATGATCTTTTCCCCGATGTTGGTGGTGGTTTCCTGGCCGTGGGCAGCCATTAAGAAATCTCCCCTTGTTCTTGTCCGTATCCTGCCATAAAAAGCCGCCAATAATAAGCTTCGACCCCATGCCACGCAAGAAAGTTTATAACTAACGTTACAATAAATGTCATATTATCTATGGTACCCGCCTTTATGAGGATGGCTGCCCATAAACCCAGCAGAACAACCTTAAAGAAAAAGCCAATAATATTTATTTTTTGAAGGTATTGAGGGTCTTTCGTTTTCGAATATTCTGCCCAGACCAAAAGTCCGCCACTTATGAGGACGGGAATAATCGCTCCGGCGATCACAGAATTCACTTTTTCAACATGTCCGGTAAACATGAGGGTTAAGATGGCTAACCCATTAAAAATCAGTGCCGAAACACCTAATACCTGCCAGGCTTTCATCAATCTTTCTTTTTCATATATATACTCTTGTACAACTCATATAAGCCAATAACCATTCCCAATAATGATCCTACGAGGACACCGTACTGAGGCCAGCCAAATTTTTGATCCAGATAATACCCTACCGCTCCCAGCCCCAATACGCTGCCGGTCATTGCAGATCCTGCAGCCATATATTTTCCAGAACCTTCAGGTTTCAAAAGCTGCTACACCTCTTCATTCAGGGTGTCACTCTCATCCGTGGTGGATGCTTCAGGAACCATTGAACTTCGACCGTGAAATACGGCTCCGTCTTCAATGATAAGCCTGGTAGCGATAACATCGCCTTTCAATCGCCCTGCTTTACCCAGAGCAACTTTTCCCTTTACTTCAATATTTCCACCGACGATACCCCCAATGATGGCGTATTCCCCTTTAATTCCACCCTTTACAACCCCTGATTCTGATACAGTAACAAATCCGCTTGCCTCGATACTGCCATCCACAGTTCCATTGATATGAGCACTTCCATTAATATTCATATCCCCTGAAATGTGGGTCCCTCGTCCAACAATCGTTTCTATTCTATGAATTCGATTAGCCATCCTGATTTTCCTTTTCAACAGCGGGTGTGCTTGTTTCATTCAATTCTGTTATAAATGTGGCTGGATCTATGGGGACACCTTTGTACCAGATCTCAAAGTGGAGGTGCGCCCCATCCGAAATTCCAGTATTGCCCATAATGGCGATGGGTTCAGCTCGGTCTACAACTTGTCTCTGGTTCACCAGGTTTTGTTCATTATGACCATACATAGTGAGATAGCCATTACCATGATCTATAATAATAGTATTGCCAAAACGATAGGTCCAATCTGAAAAAATGACATAGCCACGTCCGGCAGCTTTGACAACCCGGTCCTCGATGGATGATAGATCAATACCCAGATGGTCCTTGCTAAACAGACCTTCACGGACCTTGAATCCTGCATTTACAAATCCCTTGATCGGCATATAAGTGGGTAGATCTTCCAATAGTCCCATGGTTTCAAATGGGGAGATCTCCCAATTACCTGATAACAATGAGCTATCTCCCTCATCTGTATTCAAGCTAAAATGGGTACCCAGCGTGTTTTCGATAAAATGATTAATTTCTTCTATACGCTTGGCGTTTCTGAGCAGACTGGCAACTTCCTGCCTCTCACTGAGAAGATATGCATTTTCCCGTTCAATTTCCGCGTATTCCAGTGCTTTTGGGAGATAGTAGCTTGAGAACAAAACAATCGCTATCAATAGGATCAATATGAGTAGTTTTAAAATATTTACCGCGCCAGCCGTGATCGAATAGGTTTTGCCGTTGGTCTCATTGTCTGGAAGGATGAGGATAGTATATTTTTCGTGTTTCATGGATTCCTGTTTCTACTTAGAGATTGGCAAGGCTACTTTTTAGTCGATTCTAAAAGCTCTAATAATCGTTCCAGATCCTCGTCACCAAAATATTCAACTTCAATGATGCCCTTCTTGGGTCCGGCTTTTATATGTACCCGAGTCCCCAATATGGTCATCAGTGTTTCCTCACTTTTTGTGATGAAAACCGATTTTTTGGGAGTAGTTTTTTTCTTTTTTGCAGAAACTGGTACCTTGGTTTTGAGTTTTTTGACATAATTCTCAGTCTCTCTCACGCTCATATTATTCCGGCGAATCTGCTGAAAGACGTTAATCATTTCTTTTTCTGTTTTGAGCCCTAGAAGTGCCCGGGCATGACCAGCGGACAACACCATATTTTTAAGAGCTATTTTGATATCAGCCGGCAATTTCAACAAACGCATCGCATTGGTGACAGCTGCTCTGGATTTGCCAATGTTTCCGGCTATCTCCTCATGAGACAGGTCATATTTTTCAGCCAGAAGAGAATAGGCTTCAGCTTCTTCCAGAGGATTTAAATTATCCCGTTGCAGGTTTTCTATTAATGCCAGCTCCATCATGTCCACTTCTTTATCCACAATGAGTACATGAATGGGGATTTGTTCTAATCCTAATTCCTGGCAGGCTCTCAATCGCCGCTCACCTGCGATAAGCTCATATACTCCATTTACTTCGCGGACAGTAATCGGCTGTATGAGCCCTTTGGATCTTATGGAAGCTTTTAGATCCTCAAAAGCCAGTACAGCTTTCTCTGAATCAAAATCTTTGCGTGGCTGAAAGGGGTTTGGTCTGACATCATTTGGGGAGACGGTACGGGGCGTCACTGATGTGTCCTGAGAAGTTCCCAGGGAATCAAGTATTGCGTCTAGCCCGCGTCCCAGTCGTTTAGGAGCATCAGGCATTTTGCAGCACCTCTTCAACCAAACTCATATAGTTGGCAGCTCCCACCGAATTGGCATCATAAAGCATGATCGGTTTTCCATAGCTGGGCGATTCACTCAAACGAACATTCCTGTTTATATAGGTCTTGTACACACGATCCTTGAAATAAGTCTTTACCTCGTCCACGACCTGTTTACTCAAATTCAAGCGACTATCATACATGGTCATGAGAACGCCTTCGATGACCAGTGCCTTGTTGATGGTTTTCTGGACACGACGCACCGTATTCAATAATTGTCCGAGACCCTCCAAGGCATAATATTCACATTGTATAGGGATAAGAATCGAATGGGCTGCTGTCAGTGCATTCAAGGTCAGCAGTCCCAGAGATGGCGGGCAGTCAATAACAATAAAATCATATTCGTCTTCAACCCCGGCAACAGCTTCCTTTAAAATTCTTTCCCTGGCAATGGCCGATACCAATTCGACTTCTGCCCCAACCAGAGATGGACTTGAGGGAATAAGTTCGAGAAAGGGGAGCTCGGTTTTCTGCAAAATATCAGGTAGACTTGCCTGACCGAGAAGCAATTGATAAACGCTCAGACCATCTACGCGTACGGGGTGTCCCAGACCGGCAGTTGAATTTGCCTGTGGGTCTAAATCAATGAGCAGGGTCTTTTTTTCTGTCACAGCCAAACCAGCGGCCAGATTGACTGAAGTTGTTGTCTTCCCCACACCCCCCTTTTGATTCACGATGGCTATTATTTTTGCCATAAGATATTGTTTTTTAAAGACCTATGCTAATTATGTTCAGGCTTTGAATATAGTTGAACCATTTCCTAAAAACAACGGGTAGCTGAAGCTCATTTTTCAATAGATTTCACCTGTTTCTGGCGAATCAACTCTGGGATGGACACCGATAGAATGATGATCACTGCGCCGATGAGGGCTGATCGAGAAAGCCCCTCGCCAAGCAGCACCCAGCCCCAAAAGCTGGCGACAATAGGTATAAGAAACGTGGTATAACTCATTTTTACGATTGTAACACGATTCACCAACCAAAAATAGGTGGTAAATCCCAGTGCAGAGCCAATCAAGGACAGATAGGCCGTCGCCCCAATGGTAAGCGCATTTAATTCAACTTCTTGCCAGGACTCAAACATCAGGCTGGAAAATAGCAGCAGAGTCGCCCCAATGAGCATGCCAGTGGCATTCGCAGCTACAGGATCAAGCTCACTGCCTTCCCGCTTGTAAAGCACACTGGGGTATGCAGCTGCAAAAATGGAGATAAGAATGAAAAACATGCCTTTTGCCGCCGCCGGGTCGAATTCCGCGCTGCTAATATCAAAAATAAACAAGGTCCCTATAATTGATCCGATCAAACTGAAAATACTGCCAGGATTGATTTTTTCATTTTTTAACATACGATGGGCAAAAATGGCAATCATGACTGGCAGCGTTGCCCACAGAATGGAAGTAATATTGCTATTTACAAATTGCATGCCCCAATAAGTAAGCCCGTATCCAAAGAAAAAGTTTCCCAACCCCAGAGCAATGATGATATGTCGATGTTCCTGTTTCGGAAAAAGCGCTTTCCTGCGAAATTTCTGGACAAGGATCAGGACAGAGCCCGCCGTAAAGAATCGAAGTGCAGCCATAAAAAATGGCGTATGCCCCACACTTACCTTGATGGCTATCCAGGTACTCCCCCATATAAGGATGAGAACCGTATACAATAATGGAACGATATAGTTGTCTTTTTTCACGGGGAGAAATTAGCGTAGTTCTTCCCTAGGACTATTTAAATGTTCCATTATGAGTGGATTTAGACAATCTTTCTCAAATCCGCTAAAGTCCGATTTCCACTTGTGGGAAAATGCGGTGGGAAGGATTAATAAATAATAGGTTTCGCGCTGATTCCTGACCATAATTTTAGCGCAATTCTGAAGAATTTACATCCCTGGATTTAATCGAATAATAGTCAGGATTATTTCGGTTGGATCTGAGCTATCACTCCAACTCGTTGTGAAACAAGGGTCTCAGCCAATGCAGAACATTATCTGCTACTATTAACTTGTTTTAATAAACACTACTAACACTGTTTGCTTTTAATAATTCTCATTCATTTCGGCATATAAATGGCAAAGCTAGATTTTGAAATATAGATTTGTTATGAATGCGACCGACATAAATACGCGCCTCGAGGATAAAAGCAGACCGGTATACGCCATTGGTGTTGCTGCAGATCTGGTTGGTGTTTCTGTTCATACCTTGCGAATGTATGAAACAGAGGGTCTCATTATACCGCAGCGAACTGCATCCAAACGTCGCCTCTATTCTCAAGCTGATATCGAAAGGTTGCAATGCATCCGAACCATGATCGAAGATCGTGGATTCAATCTGGCAGGGATCAAGGGCATGATGTCCATGGCCCCCTGCTGGGAGATAAAGGGCTGTAGTGAGATGGATCGGCAGGGCTGCGATGCCTACAAATCATCATTAGAGCCATGTTGGGTGGCAAAATCAGAGTCTTCTGCCTGCCAGGATGAAATTTGCTCTGAATGTCCTGTTTATAAAGAGGTCACCACCTGCCACAACATGAAATCTTATCTACAAGCAAATTGGAAGAACGCATGAGTACTAGCATGAATCGCCGCGATTTCATCAAGATCGCAGGTATGGGTGCCGGAAGTCTGGCTTTCGCCACCCCATTGTTCGATTTCTCCAAAGGGGAAATTTTAGCCCCCGATACTGTACCTGGAATGTACAGCAAACGGACACCCACCTATTGTGAGATCTGTTTCTGGAAATGTGCAGGCTGGGTACACACCAATGAAGCAGGAAAGATCTGGAAAGTTACAGGCCATGAAGATGATCCTCATTCAAATGGTCGACTATGTCCCCGTGGTACTGGCGGTGTGGGTATGTATAATGACGAGGATCGTCTAAAAACGCCTCTCATTCGCACCGAGCTGAATGGCGTCCAAACCTTTCGTGAAGCCAGTTGGGATGAAGCCTTTACCTATATTGCAGATCGCCTGAAAAAAGTCGCCGATGAGCATGGACCAGAATGTACGGCACTCTTCTCCCATGGATCTGGAGGACACTATTTTGGTAACCTGGTAAAGGCCTTTGGCTCCAATAATATTACCGCCCCTTCCTACGCCCAGTGTCGTGGACCAAGGGAGGTTGGATTCTTTGCGACTTTTGGTGAGGGAGTTGGATCACCTGAAAGGGTGGATATTCGCGATACACGCTGTCTTGTCCTGATCGGATCACATTTTGGCGAAAATATGCACAATGGTCCCGTACAGGAAATTTCCCAGGCAACAGCCAAGGGAGCTTCCATCATTACGGTCGACCCCCGCTTCTCCACCGTCGCCAGCAAATCCAAATACTGGTTGCCCATTAAGCCGGCTACAGATATGGCTCTTTTATTGGCCTGGATGCACGTTATCATCAATGAAAATTTGTATGACAAAGACTATGTTGAAAAATATACCTATGGCTTTGACGATCTAAAAGCACACGTCTCTCAAATGACACCAGAATGGGCATATGGATTAACAACCATTAAACCTGATGTCATCAGGGAAACTGCTCGTGAGATGGCCAATGCCAGTCCACGGGTGATCATTCATCCTGGACGTCATGTCACCTGGTATGGTGATGATACACAACGCTTAAGGGCAGTTGCCATGCTAAATGCTCTTTTGGGATCATGGGGACGTAGAGGGGGATTTTACAATCCAGAAAAAGTTAATTTCAAAATGTACCCCCATCCCCACTTCCCAAAACCCACTCGGACCTGGAAAGATGCCTTCCCTGGGAAGTTCAAGCTGGCCAGTCTGGCCCTGGCTTCTGGAATATGTGATGCCACTGTTCCCACGACTGAAAGAGATTGTTCTTTCAAAGCCTGGATTGTGAATGGTACAAACCTGATCCATACGCTGCCAAATCAGGCGAATACCCTGAAAGCGATTCAAGCACTGGAATTACTGGTGGTCATAGATACCATGCCCATGGAAATCACCGGTTATGCAGATGTGATATTACCTGAATGCACCTATCTAGAACGCTATGATGACATCCGCGTAAGTGCTCACCGCGAACCAACACTGGCACTTCGAATGCCTGCCGCAGAACCAAAATACAATACCAAGCCTGCCTGGTGGATTGCCAAAGGGCTGGCGGATAAAATGGGACTGGGACATTTCTTCCCCTGGAAAAACATCGAAGAGAAACTTGACTGGGAATTGAAACAGGTCGGCTCCTCCCTGGAAGAGATGCAACGTCTGGGCGTTAAAAAGATGGAACGCTCCTATGATGACCTCTACCCCATGGAAAACCTTGAGGATTTCGAGTTTAATACCAATACGGGTAAAATTGAGTTTTACTCGACAGCTATGGAAGATGAAGGGTATGATCCTCTTCCCAAGTATAAGGCACACGAGGAACCACCCGAGGGTTATTATCGCCTGATCTACGGCAGAGCTCCCATGCATACCTTCAGTCGAACTTCCAACAACCCCAACCTCACAGATCTGATGGATGAAAACAGCGTCTGGGTCAATCCCAAGGTTGCCAGGGAATGGGATTTAACAAATGATCAGTATCTCTGGCTTGAAAACCAGGATGGCGTGGTCAGCAAGACTCCCATCAAGGTCAGAATTACAGAGCGTATCCGTTTTGACAGTGTTTACATGGTTCATGGTTTTGGACATACCAATAAAAAATTGACCAGGGCGAATGGTCGAGGGGCCAGTGATGCTGATCTGATCACCCGCGTACATATTGATCCCGAAATGGGTGGAACTGGCATGCGAGGAAACTTTGTCACCTTCCGCTTTGAAGCTGGAGAGGAGGTGACATCATGAGATACGCCATGGCTATAGACACGCTCAAATGTGTTGGCTGTAGTGATTGTGTGGTGGCCTGTCAGACTGAGAATGATGTCCCTTTGGGTCACTGTCGGGATTGGATCGTTGAGAAGACAACAGGTACCTATCCTCAGCTCCAGTTGGAGATCAGGTCGGAAAGGTGTAACCACTGTGCCAATGCACCCTGCGTGCGAACCTGTCCAACAGAAGCCAGTCATTATGCTGCAGGTGGTATTGTTCTCGTTGAAGAAACGGAATGCATTGGCTGCAAAGCCTGCATCACCTCCTGCCCCTACGACGCCCGTTTTATACATCCTGAAGGTTATATCGATAAATGCACATTTTGCATCCATCGAGTCGAGAAAGGTCAAAAACCTGCCTGTGTTTCCGTTTGTCCTACTCACGCCATGAGTTTCGGAGACCTGGATGATCCAAATAGTGACATCTCCCGGGCAATGGCTACCAGAAAATGGAAATCACTCATTCCCGAAGCCGGGACTGACCCAAAAGTATTTTACTTGTTATAGAGGTTATTATGATTGAAGAAATTATTACCAGTGGACGCATGAACCCGGAGATTGATCCCATCCTCCATGTCTGGGGCTGGGAAATACCTTTTTATCTGTTCCTTGGCGGAATCTCAGCAGGCATATTGATTTTCTCCGCTTATTTCTCATTGAGAAATCGACAGGAGGGACTTCCCATTGCACTCACATGGATGCCCCGTGACGTGCCACGTGG
>CAZVSF010000057.1:8473-15615 GCA_964630195.1 uncultured Lentisphaeria bacterium | reverse complement strand
CTCAATACACCACTATGAATTCAGGGCTTTAGCCCAACCATGCTGCCGATACATCTTGGGCTAAAGCCCTTTTTGGTGGAGAATCCGAGAACCCCAAGATGAAGCACGGAGTTATTGATAAGTTATTATTATTAATAATATTAGAACCCATTAAATAAAAAAAGAAGCCACCCTTTTGGGGCAGCCTCTTTCAGTGTATTATTGTGAATCGAGCTTATTCAGCAAGTGACTCAAGCAGGTAATGTGAAATATCCTTGCTTGAGGTTTTTACATCCAGACCCTCGGCCTTGATCCCATCATTGATCATGGTGGCACAGAAGGGGCAAGCTGTCGCCACCTCATCGGGATTGACTGCTTTCACGTCTTCCATGCGTTCAATATTGATGGTTTTGTCCCCCAGTGTTTCCTCCAGCCACATGCGACCCCCACCGGCACCACAGCACATGCCTTCATTTTTGGATCTCGGAAATTCCGATAGATTAATGCCGGGAATAGCCTTGATAACGTCTCGGGGTGATTCATAGACATCATTGTGGCGTCCCAGATAGCATGAATCATGATAAGCAATGTTGGCATTGTTCGCCCTGGATGGGGTAAGCATGCCCTGATCCACAAGGTCTGCCAAAAATTCGGAATGATGGATAACCTCATAATTTTTGCCCAGGGCCTTGTAGTCATTTTTAAGTGTATTCAGACAATGTGGACACTGTGTGATAATTTTTGTAACACCATATTTATCAAAGGTATCAATGTTCTGCTGGGCCATCATTTGGAAAAGATATTCATTCCCCAGTCTACGGGCAGAATCACCCGTACAGGTCTCTTCCGTGCCGAGGATGGCATAATCCACCTTGGCGTGGTTCATGAGCTTCACCATGGCCTGTGAGACCTCCTGACCCCGGGAGTCATAGGCACCGGCACAACCCACCCAATAGAGATACTCAGTTTTACCCTTGTCACGCATTTTTGGCGCATCAAGCTCCCCTATCCATTGTTCACGATCCTGGGCTGATTGTCCCCATGGATTGCCGTTGACCTCAAGGTTCTTGAATGTGGTAACAGCTTCCTTGGGGAATTTGCTTTCCATCATGACCAGATCCTGACGGGCTCGCAATATGTCCACCATGGGTTCATTTGCGACAGGGCAAACCTCCACACAATATCCGCAACTGGTGCAGGCCCAGATCGCATCTTCGGAGAGCATCCAGCTTGAGAGGGGGTCGTTCAACTCGGCACCATTGGCCAATTCTGAGACATGCTCCCGGATGTAATAACGTTTATTCACCTCAAGTGCAGATGGGGATAAAGGTTTTCCGGTGATATAGGCAGGACACGCATCCTGGCAACGGTTACACATGATACAGGCATAGGCATCCAGTATGTTTTTCTGGGGCAGATGCTCAAGCAGGGCAGCACCATATTGTTCAAGTGATTCATCTTCAAAATCAATGGTTTCAAAAGAGGCTGCGGTGTGCTCATGGGGGGTGACCATGTGATTTAGGGGTCCCATAAAAAGATGGGCATGTTTTGTGGTGGGAAAATAGGGGATAAAGGCCAGAATCAGGCCAATTGCCAACCACCAGGAAGTATGCTCACTGACCATCAGTGTTTCGCTACTCAGACCACCCCATAGGGAAGCAAGTGCGGAGGCTGCCGGTTGAAAAGCATCATTGCCGGATTGGGCAAGTTCGAAGGATGCCCCCAGCAAACGAAAGCCAACATGGAACAGAATAAAGAAGGCCACCAGTGCGGAATCATTAAATACGCCTTGCCTGGCTTTGTTATTTAGCATCACGGTTTCATTGATGTGAAGGGCCGGATCATTCTTGATAAATCGCCGGAATAGAAAATAGAGAATGCCCACCAGTACAATGACGCTGAAAACGTCTACGAAAAGTCTATAAATATTTCCTGCAAGGGAGTCAGGGAGGAAATGAAATCCAGTGAATAGACCTGAAATAATATCGATCAAATTCACCAGCATATACAGGATGAATCCCCAGGATACACAAGCATGAATGACGCTGACAATCGGACGGGTTTTGAATAGGGGTTTGCCAAGGAGGGCCAGGATGCCAGCTGGTAGCCTCTTATAAAGCAGAGACCATTTGATTGGCATAGAACCACGCCCAATGATCCTGAACATGTTGCCAAAAGTCGTTCTGGTTGCTCCAAGTGAGCCAAGAAGCACGAAAATAAATACCGCTTTCTCCCAACCTGTTAGCATGAGAATTATCCTCCGTAATTCCAGCCTGTGTCAGAAAGGCACATGGCTTTATCATCTTCTCTATGAATACCTGAGTCCTTAACCTGGGAGATAACGACGTGATGATCTCCCTGCTTAACGATCGTTTTCACTTCACATGCCAGCCAGGCAGGACTGGATTCCAGGATAGCCCCGCCTAATTCATGGGGTCTTGCTGGATATCCACCAAAGGACGTTCCATCCCATGTGCCTGGCTTGAAGAAGGCACCGGCCAGGTCCTTATCATCTTGTGTGACGAGACTTATTAGCAGATTTTTATTCGTGCTGATGGCTTCATATAATCGGCTGTCTGCCTTCACTGCCATGGTCACGAGGGGTGGCTCAAAGCTGCTCTGGGTAAACCAGGTCACCGTTGCACCCACCGCATTTTCACCTTTTCCAGATGAAACGATGGCAACATTATGGTGAAGTAATCTCAATGTATGTTTTTTTGCATCTAAATTGAATGTCATGATAGATCCTTTTGTTGATTTAAACTAATCTAGTCAGACGCTTACCATTTATCAAATGAAAGCCAACCTCTCAGCAAGCGGTGAAAATATGCTCAGTGTATGGGTCCGATCTGTTGCAAATATTGAACCGACTCAATTGAGACCGTCCAGATTGAGAGAATTATTTTTGAGCAATAGCCTTTAACAAGAACTGCGTATCCTCGTCTCGCAGTGCATGAATTTGCCCCTGGAGACCCAAACGCCAGTGCTTGGCTGGCCATTTTCTGAAATGCAGAAGTTTGTCAGAGAATTCGGCCATATGTATCCAGTCTTCTTCTTTCAAAATGCGAGAGGGAGAAATTTTGAATCGCCATGGGTATGATTCGTCAGGATCTTTACCAAGATTCACCCAGATTTTATCTGAAGCTTCCTCGACAAAGGATTCAACTTTCACCGCACCCGCCAATTTTTGCTCCCCGGTGATATAATAGAAAAAGTAGTCTCCCTGCTCAATTTCATGGGCTTTTTTACGGTGGCGCTTTTTCACTCCCTGTTTGCTAAAATCATGGCTTGAAGTGATCTCAAAATTTTGTTTAGATGATATAAGCAGCCAGCCAGTCATATGATGTGCATTATACTCAAGCGAGTGAATTAACAGTGTGTACGATCCCGTTAATCCTCGATTTTGACCTTTAATTGAATTGGATCAGTAAAAGAACCTTCAAGGAGCAGGGAATGATTGGCTGCGTAGTGTCGCAATATCTGATAAATGAGGATCTCTCGATCTTTTAAGGAGAGCTCCTCTGCAATCTCTGAAATGGATACAAAGCGAGCGTTTTGGTGTAAAAATTGGAGGATCATGTTTTTGATCTCAAGGACTTCCCCTGCCGCTTTTTTGCCAGCTTCGACCCCAGGTTGATGATAGGCATTTATGTTTACCAGTGTGGCGTAAAGTCCGACAGCTCGTTCATATAGAGCGATGAGTGCCCCGATGCTTCGGGGAGATATATCTGGAATGGTGATGGTGATGGATCTGCGCTCACTCTCTCCCAGGGCAGCTTGAGTCCCTTTATAAAAGCCAAAGAGATAGTCTCCACTGCTGTTGAGGTCATCAACCAATATGGAAGGTCCTTCCCGGTCTTCCAAGACCTCTATAAATGTTACGAAAAAATTGTTTAGACCATCACGTAGTTGCTGCACGTAGGCATGTTGATCTGTCGAGCCTTTATTCCCATAAACTGCAATACCCTGATGCACGACATTGGCCTGGAGATCTAGTCGCTTTCCCAGTGATTCCATGATGAGTTGCTGCAGATATCTGCTAAACAGAAGCAGTCTATCCTTATAGGGTAGCACCACCATATCCTTGCTGCCTTGCCCTTCACCCAGAATGTACCAGCAGCGGGCCAGCAGGGCTGCAGGGTTGTCAGCTATTTCCGGGTTGCGTGTAAGCTTATCCATCAGGGCGGCGCCTGCCAGGAACTCATCCAGGTTAATACCCAGGAGTGCTGCTGGTAGGAGGCCAACGGCAGACATGACGGAAGTACGGCCACCAACCCAATCCCACATAGGAAAAAGTGATAACCAGTTCTCTGCTTTTGCCAGATCATACAGGCGACTTCCTTCACCAGTAATCGCAACGGCCTGTTTTCCAAAATCCAGTCCCTGGACCTTGAATACACTTTGAGTCTCCAGCATACCATTGCGCGTCTCCGCAGTGCCACCTGACTTGGAAATCACAATGACAAGAGTCGTGGACAAGCGTTCTGTCAATTCTGAAAGCACTCGGTCAATTCCATCAGGATCAGTGTTGTCCAAAAAGTGGATCTTCAAGCCTTCTCCTGAATCCAGGGCGTCCGCAACGAATTGAGGTCCCAGTGCCGATCCTCCTATCCCGATCAACAAGATGTCTGAAAACTTGTTCCCGGATGGATTAACAATGAGTCCTTTAAGGATATCAGACGCGAAGACTTTGATGCTGTCTATGGTGTTTTTGATCTCCTCCCTCAGCGCTTCTGAGGGTGCTAATGAGGGATCCCTTAGCCAATAATGACCGACTTGTCGGTTCTCATCCGGGTTAGCAATAGAACCATTCTCAAGCTTTTGCATCTCCAGGAGTGCCTGACTGAGAGGTGAATCCAGCGCTTTAATTTTATCGACGCTTAGCTGCGCAAAGCTGAGATCAACATACAGGTTAAGTGCAGCATTGCTATAGGTGTGATCTTTGAAATTTTTCAGCTCAGATGGATCAGACATAAAGGACTTCCTCTTATTGTATTTATGGCAAATGCTTGGTCAATATATAATGTGGGATAGTAAGTTGAACTATAATCTTGTAAGGTTGAAAAGAAAACCCCCTCATAGAAGGGTTTCCATAAGGGGGCAAGTCAGTGGAGATTATCCGATGCGATAAAATCTGACTAGGTGCAAAGGAGACTATGAGTAAGCATGCAATTGTAACTCAAACCATTCATTTTTTTAACGGTTTGCTCTCGTCTAAGCGTATATAGAACACTCAACAGATATGCCATTCGGTCTAAATATTATCTATGTTGATGTATATATAGTACTTACAGATAATAATATCAATAATCATATTCAATAAAGTTTAACGATTCGATATAATCATATATCAATTCGATATGGAACAGTTGTCTGGCCAAGCCATCCATATTTGAAATTATGCTATGATCATATGGCATACTATACGGGATTTGTAAGAACAGCAATTGACCCAATTTGTTGGGTGCAGGCCAATGTGTTTAGGCAGCATATTTTTGGAGCAGAGTTGAAATCGTAGACAACGATTAAACGATGGTTCGCATATTAATATCCTGGCAATATAGAAGGGGATGAATTCTACATTAACAAGTAAACCGGATGTGAGCAGGAAATGTAAATGTCCGGTTAAAGATGAGTAATTAGGTATGTATTTATCAAAAACAAACGATATATGCTAATAGGCATATAGTGCTAAATGCATTGGGTGGTATTTGAAGGTAAAAAAAGAAATATATATAAAATAATATCGAATATATAAAATATATTATAATCATTCTAGTCCAGATGGTGAAGGGAAAAAGACGATATTGGGCGTTTTCATGCCCTTGTTCAAGTAAACTATTCACAGGGGTAATGTGGGATCCTAAGGGCCAGATTGAGCCTGCTAATGCCTGCTGGTAAACACTTTCAAACGATTCCACATAGGTTTCACCACACTGATCCCACCAAGAGTGTTCGAATCTGGTAAATTTCTGCTGCCAAATATGTTTCAAAACACAAAAAAATGATAAAAATTATCATTAAAATGCAAAGGACTCCAACTGCGTGTTTGTAAAATCATAACATGCTAATAACAAATATATAATATAGCATGTAATAAATACCTTGTAATATTCTGGAACTCGCATCAGTGAATCAAGTCCTTCATCGATGGTGAAATTGGTTGAATATCAAATGTTACTGTTCTCTGATTGAATAGATATATGTCACATATGTTGGGCAATATCACGACTTAAAAAAATTTTCCTAGGATAGAATCAGTATAATATTTGATGGGTTCTGAAATAAAATAATTCCTTCCTCCCAGCATCTCCATGCTGCCCAGGATGTCAGATTGAGCGGAGATATTTCATACAAAACAAAGTCTGATTTTCTCCCAAAATCCCAGTGGTACGCAAAATTGAAAAAGGGCAGATCTGAGACAGTTGTAACAAAAATATGCGATTGACAGGACCAGCCGTCAATAAAATATGACATATCGCAATGCGCTTTCAAAAAATGCTGTTTAAAAAACTTCGTAAAAACAATAATAATAATAGGAAAGCTATACTAAAAAGTACTGGCACAGCCTTTGACTTATATAAGGAAGAGAATATGAGAACGAGAAACGCAACATATAGCAGCCAAAACTTGAGAACGATTCGTACGAACTCAAAAACGTTTAATGGCTTCCAATTATTCAAGTCGGCAATAGCGGTCATCAATTTCAGATCGTCTGATGGCCTTGAGATCTTGAAAACAAGTAAAGCACCACTTCAGAGTAGATCCGAAGAGATGAATGCTACTGGAAAAAATGTGATAAATCTCACTTCAGGAATGGGCATTGAATCAGTCCTGCGAAACGTTGGAAGTGATACCACAAGTAGCGTTCAGATCAACGACAAAAGCGAATTGAAGGAGAGAAAAATGAAAGATGTGTTAGGCAATATGTACAGATACGCAATATATGCTATTGTAAGTCTATCTGTAGTTATGGGACAGGGTTCTCCAAAGTTGGATATTCAGATTGAGGATCAAAAAGTGAACATGACAAAGGCTGAGATGAATGACGCCTCCCTGGTCACCTACATCCCTGGAGATACAATTCGTTATGAGATCACTGCTTCAAACACAGGGGATGCATTGATGAAGAATCCCGAGATTATCGACCCCATTCCCGCCGG
>CAZVSF010000057.1:0-8373 GCA_964630195.1 uncultured Lentisphaeria bacterium | reverse complement strand
TGGGATCCAAAAATATCAATCAACAACAGAAGCTAACAAAAGGAGGGTTTAAAATGAAACCTACACGCTTCTTAATCGTCGCCCTGGTCCTGATGGGACTGGTCTCGACAGCAAGCGCTATTACTCGTGCCGGTTCAACGATCACGAATATAGCAACTGGTACCTACCAGGATGCCAGTGGTACACAAATGACTGGTGTTACGTCAGCATCAGTCACAACAACCGTGTCACAGGTGGCCTTTGCCGCTTTCAACTCGGTGACTGACAAAAACATGGGTGCCATGGCAAGTACCCTTTATTCAGTATCACTCACGAACAATGGTAACTTCTTCGATACGTTTGCCATTGGGGCCAGTGCTGTCACTTCAGCTGGATCATTCTCATATGAGATCTTCCATGATATTGATGGTCTGGGAACTCTGGATCAGGTAGATATTGATGCAGGTGCTATCACGAGCACCGGTTCTATCGATGCAGGGGTTACCTATAACATGATCGTTCGGGTTACCGATACGTTCAGCAATGGTTCACCTCTGGGTAGTACTCATACACTGACCATGACCGCTACCTCGGCCTGGGATGTTTCCCAGAATGCAGGTGCCGCGCCAGCAGCCACAGTTGCCATGGTAACCACCATCCAGCGTGCTGCCATCAGTGCCAGCATCACCATGGATACTCAGCATCCTCTACCTGGTGGGACTGTTACTTACTCTATCTGTTTCGACAATACTGGTGACGCCACAGGATATGGCATCGTCTATACGACAACCATTCCAACGGGTGTCACTTATGCTGGAAATGTCATGATTGATGGAGTAGCTGCTAACCCCGCTTCAGTTAACTACAATAACACCACAGACGTTCTGACTGTTAACGTTGGAGATATTGCTGGGCCAACCTCTAACTACTGTGTGACCTACGATGTCTCGATTCCATCAGATGCTCCCGCTGGTCTGGATCTTACACCCATACCTGGTGATGCTTCAACTAATCCAGACACACCTGGAATCGTCGTGCTAAATGAAGCCGGCGATCCCTATCCAAATCCAACACCTTCTGATGATACAACATCACCAAGTGTTGCCCAGGTTTATAACCTGACCGTCACTCACACCGGTGCAGCCAGTACTTCATTCACAGGTGAAGCCTCAATAACAACAATCGCCTATCCCTTTACTGTGACCAACACAGGAAACGGTTCAGATGATTTTGATCTGAGTTCCCCAGTTGCTGATGCAGATGCAGGTGATGTTGATTTTACAACTGCCTGGACCTTCTATGTTGATTCAAATGGCAATGGTATTCTGGATGGAACCGAAGGTGATACACCCGTGACTGTGCTGAATACAGGAACATTGGCTTCTTCGGCCTCTATATCCTATATCGCAACGGCCACTATCCTTGGTGGAACAGCGGATCAGGCTAATGACAACATCACTTTCACCGCCACTTCAAGCAACACGGTAGAGACAACTCCTGCCTCAGACAGTGCTTCAGGTAGCATCCTGTGTAATGCTCCAGTGATCGTTGATGAATCAGGTCTACTGAAGACTGTGTCGCCAACAGGTGATCAGCCTCCAGGAACGACCCTGACTTACAGTATCACCGTTTCCAATTCTGGTCATGCGACGGCCCAAAATGTTGTCATCACTGACAACATCCCAGCCAATACGACCTACCAGGCAAATACGACCACAATTGGTGGTACAGCCAAAACGGATATTGTTGATACTCCCACACCTGATGAAGTGGAAGTGACTACAACTGGTGGAACCAATGGCAATGGTGTTGTGACTGTTACATTCCCAACACTGGCTGTCGGTAGCCCTCAGGTCATCACTTTCCAGGTAAAGATCGACTAAGGTCTCCGGATCGTTTTGTGATTCTTTTAGGTTATAACCCTCCACACGATTCCCGTGAGCGGTAGATGAAGCGTTTTCTCGCCTTGATCTCCCTCATGGGAGCCGTGGTTTTTGGTCAGGTTCCAGTTGGTACCCCGATCACAAATGTAGCGTTTGCATCCCATCAGGATGCAAGTGGTGCTACATCTGTGGCGCAATCGAGCACTGTCTCAACGCTCGTTTCTGCCGGGTATCAACTGGCAATCACCAAGACCGCCAGTGCAAGTGTTGTTGCACCCGGCGAGAGTTTGACCTATACGATCACTGTTACAAATACAGGTAATGTTACACCTGGATCATTTACTGTAAGAGATACACTCAGTGCAGGTCTTGATTACATCTCAAGTACACCTGCAGCAGTTGTCTCCGGACAGAACCTGACCTGGAATGTGGCTGAATTAGCTGCAGGCCAGACCATGGAAATTCTTCTGGAGGCTTCAGTCGATCCTGATCTGAACGTTGGCGATGAGATCTCAAACATCGCCTGGATAAACGCTTCAGATACAGATGCGCTTGGAAGTAACTCTTCAGTTGTGACCATTGGTGCTTTTTCAGATCTCCTCATTACAAAGGATGTTCTGGAAGAGGTTTCCACAATCGGAGATACGCTCCACTATACTATTAATGTATACAATACAGGAAATGTCCTCTCAACTGGTACCACAGTATCGGATGAGTTGGCAGATCATGTAAGCTTTGCTCAAGCCTCACAGGGTGGCGGCGAAGTTGGTGGTATAGTAACATGGTCACTCGGCGACCTTGCAGAAGGCGATTCCATTCGCCTGAATCTGGAAGTTGTTGTTGATGAGACCATGCCTGCGAATACAAATCTCCTCAATACTGTTCAAGTGATTAACAACGATGGTGTGACCAGCGAAGCATCTGTTCGTTCGCTGGCCAATCCCTGGATTCAGACCATTACAAAATGGGCTGAGGACGGAGAATATGGATTTATGGATACAGTTGATTTTACAATTACTGTAAATAATACTTCTCCAGATCCTGTGAATGGTATCAGTATTACTGATTCACTACCACATCCATTGCAATTTGTATCAGCCACCGATGGTGGTACCTATGCCAATGGTGTTGTTAGCTGGAACATGGGTTCGCTTTACCCTGGAAATGTCATTACCCTACATGTTGTTACAACTGTGGGCTCCTTATTGGAAGCCCGCCCTGAGATCACCAACAGGGCTACAATTTCTACATCCAATGCTGGAACAAGCTTCGGTGACCATGTTGTGTCACTGGCTGCCTTCCCAGAATTGGTGCTTGAGAAATTGTCATCTGAAACTGTTATGGCAGGTGATTCACTGGTTTACACATTTATTATGCGTAATACTGGTAACTCAATGGCCCACGATGTGGTCCTGAGTGACACGCTGCCCGTTCAGCTTTCTTTTGGTTCTGCCACAGGTGATTTCTCTTATGATGAGTCATCTCACAACGTTCTCTGGAATGTCGACGAGATTGCCTCTCAAGCCACTGATACACTCAGGATGGTCACTTATGTAAACTATCCAGTGGTCGATGGCACAAGCTTGGAAAACACTGCTCACTTATCCTGTGTTGAAGGCAGTACCAGCCAATCTGCTTTTACAACTGAAATTCAATCATCTCCTGTGTTCGGTCTGGAGATAAATGGAACCAATGTTGTGATGGCCGGCGATACACTTCAGCTCAGACTTGATTACACCAATTTTGGTACAGAAATCGCCACCGGCGTTGTCCTGCGTGATACGCTGGGAACGGATTTGGAATATATCAGTGCATCTGGTAATCATACCTTCGATTCTGAAACCGGAATCTTAAGCTGGATCCTTGAAGATCTGGCTCCTGCTGATTCTGGTGTCGTCTTTATGACGGCTAAGGTTCGTGATGATTTCAGTGGCGCTTCACAAATTCCCAATGGCGGTCTCTTAACCTGTGATCAAGGTGCGGTATGTGTTGCTTTACATGCTGTTACCGTACGTGCACCCATCATGAACATCGTTCTTGTCAGTGATACCACGTACATTCTGGCAGGTGAACTTATCCAATATGACCTCTCCTTTGAGAATTTGGGTGATACGGTTGCGACAAATGTTGTGGTCGTGGACTCACTTCCTGAAGAAGTCAGTTTTATGGGTGCCAGTAATGATGGTGTCTATGATGCTGAGACTCACACTGTGACCTGGACTATTGGAGATCTTGAACCGGTTGTACCGGAGGGAGCAAGGGGCAAAACCGTTGCTGTCAACTCAGGTCAGGCTGGTCGGATCGAAACCAGAAGCGAACCTGCAAATCAGTATACCATCGATGTGGAAGTTAATTATCCACTTCCCAATGGCATGGAATTGGCCAATACGGCCTATATATTTGCCGATGGGATTCTACAGGCGCATGCGACCTGGTTAGCTATCGTTCAGGCTTCTCCTGAATTTGTGTTTACAAAAACTGCAGATTTGGAAGTATTCCCTGGCGACACAATCAATTATCAATTGGATGTGGCCAACTATGGAACTGATCATGCCAGCGGAGTCAGCATTCTTGATACACTCGATTCACGAGTCGTATTTCTTGATGCAACGGGAGACTACATCTATGATGCAGCTTCACACTCACTCCAATGGACTATCGGAGCATTGAATGTAGAACAAGTAGAAAGCTTACATGTTACAACCACCGTTGATGGTCTGTTGGAACACGGTGCTCAGGTTGGAAATCGTGCCTGGATGGTTTCAAACGAATCAGATCCGATTCCTGCTGAAGCAGTGACAACCAACATACTACCACTTCGAGTCGTTCTGGAAGCACAACCCAGAAGTATTCTCGGTAACGGTGCTGACACATCTAGACTGGCTGCCCATGTATATTCGTTCCTTGGCAACCCAGTACCTGATGGTATCGATGTGAATTTCTACACAGATAACGGAACCCTTCGGGATTCCTCAACCACTGTGTCAACGAGGGGTGGTATTGCTTATACTACTCTGGTTTCTGACACTGTCACTTATGAATCTGTAGTCGCAACGCCCTATGCTCGTGCGATTTACTCTCCAACTGAATATGCAGAAGATACAACCCAAGTCATCTTTAGCCTGGGTGCATTTGACGGACGCATATTGAACTATGAGGGCATCGAGCAGGAAGGTGTGAGAGTCACATTAAGATATGCCGATACGGGTGTCGAAGCTGGCTTTGATATCACTGATTCACAAGGATATTACCTGATACCTATCTATCAGGATGCTCTGTATCAGATCACCTATACGCTGATCGGTCCAGATGGTATCCCTTATGAGACGGTACAGGAAATTGAAATTGAAACCCCAGTTGAAGGAGCGACACTTAAAAACCTCAATTCTGTGTCTGGATTCCTCTATGATGAGTTCAGGGGTATCATTGAAGAAGATAGTATTCTTGTCATTGTAAATGGTGAGATCACTGACTCATCAAGCGTATTGCGGAAAACTGCAGATCATCATCTTTCGGATTCCACCTACACTGACAGCACAGGTAAGTATTTCTTTACCAACCTGTTGCCAGGGAATTACTCCATGCAGGTGATATACAACGGAATCAGTTCCTATAGTGATGGTGGTCTGGATGTCAATCTGACCGAAGCTGGTCTTTATGTCGTAAATGCAAATATCACGTTAAGGCAATCACCTTTTTATATGATCAAGAAGGTGGACCAAATTGAGGCTGCAGTAGGTGATACACTTCACTATAGACTCGATTTTGGAACGCTGGGGGTCGCGGTAAATAAACCTCTATCCATCGTCGATTATTTACCAACAGGAATTGAACTGATCCAAGGTACAGTAGTGACGGATGGAACTACAACATACGATGGTCACGATCCTGTCAGCAATGAAATGAGTTTCAGTCGAACTGATGCTCAGGTCACAGATTCACTCCATATTGATTTTGATGCTAAAATCACGCTGGATGCTGGTCTTGGCTGGATTGAGAACAAAGCCTTGATTGCAACCGACTCTGATACGACCTGGAGTCACCGAAATTCACAATCACAGGCAAAAACGAAGATCATTTTCCCATTCCTGAAGGTCAACAAGCAGAGTAATCGTCGTGTCATCGAAATCGGTGATGTGGTTACCTATACTGTGAATGTGACCAATACAAGTGGGGATGATATCGTTCATGACCTGATCCTGGAAGATGTCCTTCCATATGGCTTCAAATTCCGCAAGAATACAAGCTACTGGAAAGAGTCAAAAATTGATGATCCCAGCATTCAGGAAGTCGTTGGCAAGCGCCTTTCCTTGACCTGGACATTAAATGATACACTAAGAGCAGGTGACACATACACGATGAAGTATCGCATTATTGCCGGTATGAATAGTCGTGAGGGAACCAACACCAATGAAGTCATGGCCAGAGCACACACGCTGCGTGGTTTCCCTGTGATTTCTAATCTTGCGACAGCCGATGTGGTCGTGAAACCTGGTCTATTCAGCGATCGCGGTTTGATCATTGGAAAAGTGTACTATGACACCAATAACAATGGTCTTCATGATGAGAATGAACAAACTGTCAAAGATCTTGAACTGATCATGGAAAATGGCACCAGAATCACCACTGATGAATATGGAAAATATAGTGTTCCTGATGTTGAAGCCGGAATGCACGTCATTCGCGTCAATGAAAGAACACTCCCCCAACTTGCTGAAATTATCCTGGATTCACCCGATTATCTTGGTGATACACAAAGTAAGATGGTTCGTGTTGCTGCTGCCAGCATAGCCAAATCTAACTTTGCCCTGCGACAGATATCAGTTCCTGGAAAAATTACGGGTACTGTCTATTTCGATTCGAATCGCAATGATATCATGGATCCTGATGAAGAAGTACAAGCAGATATCGTCATGGTAATGAATGATTCCAGAGCAACCATGACTGATAGTCTTGGAAGATTTAAATTTAACAATGCCAGCCTTGGTGACCTGACCTTGCATGTTGACGAAAGCAGCCTGCCCAGCTACGCGAAACTCTTCACTGTCGATTCTACAGTAGATTCGCTTGGTCTGGCTATGAATATGTGGAATGCTACGCTGTACTCAGGTGATAGCATCAACATCAACATTCCACTGGAAAAACTCGAGCTTCTCAGTGTGTTAAGCAAAGAGTCAACTCTGGAAATGAAAACAAAGATGCTCACAGAAGAATTTAGACTCCTCGTATACAAACCCTGGAGCCTCCTGGTCAGAATCGGTTTTGTTTCTGGCTCAGCTACACTGCAGAGTGAGATCTTTAATGAATTAAGAAACATCGGTGAGCTGATGAAATGGCAGACTCAGATCAACCTTGATATAAAGGGTCATACTGATCAAGTGCCCCTTGCACCTGGAAGTGGTTTTAGAGATAATCAAGAACTCTCTGAATCCAGAGCTATGGCCATTAGAACCTATCTTGTTCAAACAATGGGTATCAGTGAATCCCGTATAACTGCAGCTGGTATGGGTGCAACCGAACCCATCGCAGATGACAGCACACCAGAAGGTCGCGCCCTGAACCGTCGTGTTGAAATGGTATTCTATAATGCTGCTGAAGAAGATACCGAATTCAACCAACTAGAGTTCATGTATGATATCAATTACACAGGTGAAATACCTGTAAGCCGGGTACGTTTCCATCAAGAATTACCTCCAGGGTTTATTTACAAACCAGGTACAGCAACAATGGATTCTGTCAATATTGAACCCATGTCTCATACTGAAGGTTTGGATACCTGGAACATGGGTGATTGGAATGCCAAACAGAAATCAGCCTTTGATGTAGCCATGAAACCAGATGATTATGAACTTGTTCAGAATACGGGTGTGGTTGCTGCTCACCTTGAACTCATGGATGAAGATGGAAATCTTATTGTGACCGATACCCTCGAGACCAGGATTTCTACGTTGGTTGAAACACTTTCATTCAATATGGTTCTTGAAGGAACTCAGTTTGATGTTGGTTCGGCGGACTTGAAACCTTCTGCATATCCAAGTCTGCGTAAGCTGGGTGATTTCCTTTCATGGCAGCCAGATATCGAGATCGTCGTTGAAGGGTTTACAGACAATCGCGGAAGTCTGGAATTTAACATGCTTCTTTCGGACTGGAGAGCGATCAGCGTCAAGAATTTCCTGATCGAAAATTATAATCTGAATCCTAAGAATATTCATACGCATGGATTAGGACCTCACTATCCCACCGGTGACAACGAGACCTGGATCGGACGTGCCACCAATAGAAGAGTTGAAGTATTAGTGAATGCCGAAGTTGGCGAAGCCGCATTGCTGGAGTTGGATATCATCAAAGAATCACTGAGACAGAAGATCGTCATCCCCGTGGATGTTTTCGAAACCATGACGCCTGACTCCGCCCTGAGTATTCCAGCTGATCAGTCATCAACCTTGCTGCTGAATATGAACTACCCAGCCTATGTAGGCGCTGATTCAATGGCTATTACACTGGCGCTTCC
>CAZVSF010000056.1:0-15748 GCA_964630195.1 uncultured Lentisphaeria bacterium | reverse complement strand
TACATCACGCAGCGCATCACTGAGGTGACATTCTCTGTCGCGCAGCCGATCGCTTCTCGAAGAGTCGCCCAGAAGGGCTCCTGTTCCAGTGAGGGATTGGCAGGGTTGGTGCCGGTGATGATAAGTGCATCCAGTCCTGAGGCTTTCACTGATTCAAAATCAGTGTAATAGCTATCAATATAGTTTTGTGTCTTTTCATCCCGCTGGACCCCTTCGATTGTGAAAAGGTAGATATAATATTGGACGATCTGATTTGAGCTTCCAACCAGCCGTAAAAATTGACGCTCTGTCGCCTGGAAAGAGGCATTGGGCATGAGATTTAAAAAGCCAATATGTAATTCGCGAATATCCTGATGAAGCGCATGACCTAACTCCAGGATCTCCTCACCCTGGTCTTTTAACAGGTCAAAGGTGGGAAGGGGCGTATGGGCAACCAATGGCATTAGAGGCTATTTTCTTTCTTCTTCACGACAAATGTTACAATTTCAATCACAGAATAATATTAGGTTTCAAATGCTATTTTAGCAAAGAAATAAAATAAACTTGCACTTCGGGGCTTAAATAATGTATAATTGTTCCGAATATGAAACTGGCACACCTACATATTAGCCTTATGAATAACCGCCGCCGCCATCCGGAAAGACAAGGAACCGGCGTGTAACTCTGTAAGCTAAAAAATTAAGAAGAGAAAGCCCCCGGTTCAACCCTGGGGCTTTTTTTATGGCAAAAGATGCAAATGATCGAACTGATGTAAAGGAGAGAGAACAAATTGAAAAAAGAAAAAGTTGTCCTGGCATACAGCGGGGGACTGGACACCTCGGTAATTTTAAAATGGCTGGAGCTGAAGGGCTATGAAGTGATCTGTTTTGTGGGGAATGTCGGGCAAACAGAAGATTTTGAGGCCGTCGAGAAAAAGGCATATGCCACCGGGGCAAGCAAGGTCTATACGGAAGATCTCAGGGAAGAACTCGTCGTGAATTATATCTGGCCGGCTCTGCAGGGGAATGCCCTCTATGAGGGCCGGTACCTCCTGGGAACCTCCCTGGCCCGACCACTTCTGGCAAAAGCTCAGATAGCAATAGCAAATAAAGAAGGTGCGCAATACGTGTCCCACGGATCCACAGGGAAGGGAAATGACCAGGTCAGGTTTGAATTGAATTACTATGCCCTGGATCCAGCGATCAAGGTGATTGCTCCCTGGAAGGATCCTGAGTTTTTGGCTGAATTCAAGGGGCGGACGGATTTGATCAATTTTGCCCAAAAACATGGAATTGAGATCACAGCCTCAAAGAAACGTCCCTATAGTGAAGATGAAAATCTCATGCACATCAGTCATGAGGCTGGTATTCTCGAGGATCCTGCCATTGCTCCGGATGATTCAGTATTCAGTATCTCAAATCTTTTAAAAGATGCGCCTGACAGGGAAACCAAAATTGAGATATCCTTTCAAAATGGGATCCCGGTTCATATCAAGAATCTTGAAGATGGGGTTGAAAAATCCGAGCCATTGGAACTCTTTAGTTATCTGAATCAGCTGGGAGGAATGAATGCCATCGGACAATTGGATATGGTGGAGAATCGCTTCATCGGTATTAAATCCAGGGGCGTCTATGAAACACCTGCTGGTACCATCCTGTGGGAAGCCCATCGAGATATTGAAGGGATTGCCATGGACAAAGAGGTCATGCATCTCAGGGACATGCTTATTCCCAAATTTTCAGAACTCATATACAACGGATTCTGGTATTCCCCTGAAATGGACTTCATTATGAGTGCTTTCAATAAAAGTCAGGAGGCAATTACAGGTAAGGTTCGGCTTTCGTTGTACAAGGGCAATGTGGTTACTATTGGTCGCGATTCTCCTAATTCTCTGTATGATCAGGATCTATCGAGCATGGATATCGAGGGTGGGTTTGATGCCACAGATTCTACCGGTTTCATCAATATTAACGCAATAAGATTAAAAGCACACAAACTGGTTCTTCATAAGAACAGACCCTATAACTGGCGCGAGGTGGAAGCATGAGCAAATTATGGGAAAAGGGTGTTACTCTGAATAAACAGATCGAAGCATTCACAGTGGGGAATGATTATCTCCTGGATCAGGGATTGGTCTATTATGATTGTCTGGCCTCAAAAGCCCACGTCAGTGTGCTGGAAAAAGCTTCGCTGCTCACTTCTGAAGAGGCCCAACAATTAAAACAGGGGCTGGATGAAATTGTTGAGCTGCATGCCAGGGGTGCTTTTGAGATCACCCGTGACCAGGAGGATTGCCATACCGCCATAGAAGCGCATCTCACTGCTACCCTGGGTGAGCTTGGGAAAAAAATACACACTGCCAGATCCAGAAATGATCAGGTGCTTACCGCGCTGCGTCTGTATTATCTGGATCATCTCAAAGAGTTGGAGTCTCTCAGGGTCAAGCTCATCGAAACCATCGCACAGTTCGTGGAGCGATTTGGTCTCGTGGCTTATCCCGGCTATACCCATATGCAAAAGGCCATGCCCTCAACATTCGCCCTGTGGGGTTGGGCGTTGATAGAAAGCATGGAGGACAATGGTATGCTTCTCTCAACGGTGTCTAAAATATTGGATCAATCACCCCTGGGAACAGCGGCGGGATATGGGGTCCCGTTGGATATTGACCGGGAACTTTCAGCGCAGGAATTAGGCTTTTCCCGGGTTCAGCAAAATCCCATCTATGCCCAGAATAGTCGCGGTAAATTTGAGACCCTCCTCATTCATCTGCTTTCACAGCTGAGTTCAGACATAAACAAATTATCCAGTGATCTGATCCTGTTTAATATGACAGAATTTGGCTTTGTGAACCTTCCTGAGAGCTTTTGCACAGGCAGCTCCATCATGCCGCAGAAAAAGAATCCAGATGTACTTGAGTTGATGCGCGCAAAACATCACAGTGTCCTGGCCTGTCAATTTGAAGTAGGCAATATTGTCAGCAATTTGATCTCTGGGTACAATCGTGATCTGCAGCTCACAAAAGAACCCGTCTTGAAAGCACTGAAGATCACCCGGGACTGTCTTGAAATGGCCATTCTTCTATTTGAAAATCTGGAGGTGAATGAGGAGAGGTGTCAGGCTGCCATGAGTCCTGAACTATTCGCCACCGAAAAGGCTTATGCTCTGGTTAAGCGTGGCGTTCCCTTCAGGGATGCCTATGTCCAGATAGCCAAATCACTTGAAGAGGATGCATGACCAGGACGCTTCCACATTTAAATCGCGTGGTTATCAAAATTGGTAGCTCAAGTTTGTGTGGTCCTGACAATAAGATACAGGAAAGACAAATTATTGAGGTAACCCGGCAAGTGGCTGCCCTGGTCCAACAAAACATCGATGTGGTGCTGGTGACAAGCGGTGCAGTTGCCTCTGGTGTGGGACATCTGATCGACAAGATACCCTCCCTTGAAAACCACCAGGCTGCCGCAGCCATTGGTCAGCCCATTCTCATGGGATATTTCCAAACATACTTTCAGGCATATGATCTGAATACAGCCCAGTTGCTTTTGACCCATGATGATTTTCAATCAAGACGAAGATATCTCAATGCCCGTAATACCATCAACTATTTGCTGAACAATCAGGTCATACCCATCATTAATGAAAATGACAGCGTCTCAACAGAAGAGATCAGATTTAGCGACAACGACTACCTCGGTGCTCTGTGTACCAATCTGGCAAGTGCTGATCTGTTTATTATCCTGTCAAATATCGATGGGATTGCTGATAAGAATCCCCAGGAATATGGGGACGCGAGAATATTTCAGGAATTATCATTATCCGAGCTAGATGTTCTCCAGAAGAAATTTGCCGGCGAAAGTGTGGCAGGCATGGGACGGGGAGGAATTGCCACCAAGTTGGAAGCTCCCTCTATGGCTGGTCGTTATGGTGTTCCCAGTATCGTTGCCAATAGCCGGGAAGAAAATGTTTTACTCAGACTTGTCAGGGGTGAGGCTCTGGGAACCCTTGTAAAGCCAGAAGAGAACCAGTTGAATTCACGACGGGCCTACATCGCCCACGCCCTAAGCCCCAAGGCCATGGTTATTATTGATGCCGGTGCGGCCAGGGCCTTGAAGCAGAGCAAAGCCAGTTTACTGGCATCTGGTATCATTGGCACCATGGGAAATTTTGAACGTGGGGATGGTGTGATCTGCTGTCGGGAAGATGGTAGCGAAGTCATGCGTGGAATCGTTGAATATAATCAAGACGAAGTTCAAAAAATTGCAGGGCATCGCTCAAGCGAAATAGAAAGCATTCTGGGGTATAAGCATCGCCGCAGCGTGATTCATAGAGAAAACATGGTGGGGATATAGGAAATATCAATATGTCATTTAAACAACTTGGATACCAAACCAAAAAAGCCAGTAAAGTACTTCCAACCATCAGCACGGGGATCAAACAGACCATTTTAAGATCCATGGCCAACTTGATCCTGGACGCAAGCAGGGACATCAAAAGCGAGAATGCAAAAGATCTGGAAGGAGCCAGAGAACGTGGTTTATCCCCGGCTATGATCGACAGACTCACCTTAAACGATGAGCGCATTAAAGCCATGGCAGAAAGTCTGTTAGAGGTCGCGGGACTGGAAGATCCAGTCGGGGTGATCACGGAAAAATATGAAAGGCCCAACGGTTTGCTGGTTCAACGCAGACGAATACCTCTGGGCGTGATCGGTGTTATCTACGAATCTCGTCCAAATGTGACGGTCGAGGCAGTCGCCTTATGCTTTTTTGCCGGAAATGGTTTGCTGTTGCGCGGTGGCTCAGAAGCATTTCACTCCAACCAAATTTTGGTAAAGATCTTAAAATCTGCATTGGCTGAGCATGGTCTTGAAGATGTGATAAACGTAGCGCCCACCACCGATCGTTCCAGTGTGGAGGAAATGGCTAAAATGAATGAGGTCCTGGATGTCATTATACCACGGGGCGGCGAGAGTCTGATCCGGAGAATTTATGAAATTGCCACTGTGCCCGTGATTGCTCATTATAAGGGCAACTGCCATATGTTTATCGATGAGTCCGCCCAATTGGAAAGAGCGGTATCCATTGCGATGAACTCTAAGGCCCAAAGACCAGGTGTTTGCAATGCCCTGGAGACTTTGCTGGTCCACGAAAAGATAGCACCGAAGTTCCTGCCTGCGTTTTTGGAGGAGGCGGAGAAGCAAAAAGTTGAGATCAGGGGCTGTCGGAAAACCCAGGCTTATTCCGATAAAGTCATTCCTGCCATGCTCAGCGATTTCGAAACAGAATTCCTTGATCTGATCCTGGCTGTGAGAGTTGTGCAGGATCTGTCCTCGGCCATTGAGCATATTCAAACCTATACCAGCGACCATACCGAAGTCATCATCAGCGAAGATCAAGAAAACATCGAAACCTTCACAAAGGCGTTGGATAGTTCTGCCATCATCATCAATGCATCCACGCGATTCAACGATGGTGGACAATTGGGTCTGGGGGCGGAGATCGGTATCAGCACAACCAAACTCCACTCTTTTGGTCCCATGGGATTGAGGGAACTTACAACGACAAAATTTGTGGTTACCGGCAATGGACAATTAAGAAATTAAAGTAATTAATACAAATTAGGAAAAATATTTCGGAATTCGGAATATTTGGTTTAATTAGAAAAGCGGATTTGAGGAGCGGACAATTAATTTGCAATTTTCGAACGAACATATACAGCAGACTAAAACGAATTCTGTCAAAAGTCAGGAATCTCCTGTGGTGAATCCCTTTCCACTTTACAGAGCGGAAGAGCATCATGATGCCTGCGGTGTCGGGTTTATTGTCGAAGAGTCTGGACAACCTGGTCGACGTGTCGTTGAATTGGCTCTCAAAGCACTCAACCGCCTGGAGCATCGGGGAGGCAAGGGCTTTGACCAGGATACCGGTGACGGCGCCGGGATACTTATTGATATCCCATGGTCCTTTTTTAAGGATCGAATGCAGGCGGCAGGGCTGAAGAAAGTCAGAAAAGATGAAACCCTGGCACTGTCAGCCATTTTCTCTAGAAATATCCCTGAAACCACTCTGGAAAAAGTCCTAAGCCAACATGCGAAAGCCCTGTCTTGTAGATTTCTTGGATTGCTAAGTGTCCCTATCAAGCCAGAGCATCTAGGCAGCATTGCCCAATCAAATCAACCTGATATCCTGCATGCTATTTTTGCTATACCACCCCATGAAAAATACGAGCCGGAACAGCAAAGCTATCTTTTAATGAAAAGTCTTGAATCCCATTCCTTTGCCAAGGATCAGGAACTCTACTTCTGTAGTTTTTCTACCCGTACCATGGTTTACAAAGGCTTGCTTTCATCCTATCAGCTCGGACAATTTTACCCCGATCTTAAAGAACCGGAATTCAAAGCCTGGATGGCCATTTTTCATGAGCGCTTTTCGACCAACACCAATCCATCATGGGAAATGGCACAGCCCTTTCATGGAATAGCCCATAATGGAGAGATAAATACGATCAGAGGAAATCGTCTCTGGATGGATGCCCGTGAGCGTCAACTGAAATCAGATTTCTGGGAAGAAGATTTCAATACCTTGCGTCCCATTATCACTCCGGGTTTTAGTGATTCAGCCAGTTTTGATGAAGTTTTCAGTCTATTGGTTCAAACGGGCAAGGACCCCAATCATGCCATGATGATGATGGTACCTGATCCCTATACTGGCTTCCCTCAGATGAACCGGGCACTGATCGATTTCTACATGTATCATGAAAATTTCATGGAGCCCTGGGATGGACCTGCTGCCCTGATATTTACAGATGGTAAGACCGTGGGAGCCAAGCTGGACCGCAATGGGTTACGACCCTTACGTTACACACGAACCAAAAGCGGCCTGGTCATCATGGCTTCTGAAGCAGGGGTTGTCGATGTGGATGATGACGATCTCATTCTCCATCACCATATGTCTTCAGGTGAAATATATTCTGTCTCCCGTCGTCGAGGTGTCGAAAATAATCTTCAGATCAAGGATCGCATAGCGGACACCGAAAGCTACGGTGATCTAATGACCAAAAATTTCCTGCGTCTTCGCCGGGATGACGAAAGTGTGGAATTTGGAGATTTTGCTATTCCAGAGGGCGGTTTTGATAAGCGAAACCGAAAGGCGCTGGGATGGCATCAGGAATCAGTCAACAGGTTTACCGGCCCGCTGAGTAGTGTGCCGCTGGAGCCAGTCGGCGCCATGGGGGATGATACACCTCCTGCTTTCCTTTCGCAGAAAAGCCGCAGTTTTTACGATTATTTTGTTCAGGCCTTCGCCCAGGTAACCAATCCTCCCATAGATCCGATTCGTGAAAGACTCATGATGAGTCTGTATCATTACATTGGGAGCGAGGAAAATTTACTTGCCACCGAACCGGCCTTTCATGGTGCGATCAGGATATCCAGCCCAGTCCTTTCTCCCCGTGAAGTGCGCTGGTTAATGAGAAGATACAGTTTGTTTCAACATACCATCATCTCGGTTTTAGCCGGTGTGGATCAAAGCTTTGAAGAGCGACTAAAAGAGATTCAGGATGAGTGTGTTCAAGCGGTTGAATCTGGCAAGCGTATTCTCTTTCTCAGTGATGAACATGTCGATGAAACGCATGTTCCCATCCCCATGGCTCTGGTGACCTCAGCTGTTCATCATGACCTGATCAGGCATAAGATTCGAAGTGATGTATCCATTATTTGTCTCGCAGGAGATGTTTTTGAAGATCACCATATCTCAGTTTTAACGACCCTGGGTGCCAGTGCAGTCTACCCCTATATGGCCTATGAACTCATTCGGGAAACCCTGGATGGGGAAGACTGGGTGAATGGAATGTCAAACTATCGCTTTGCCCTGGAAAAAGGTCTCTTAAAAAGTATGGCGAAAATGGGCATATCAACCTTTAGCTCATATCAGGGCAGTATGCTGCTCCACACCGTGGGTCTTCATGGTGATTTTTTGAAGGATTGGATGTCATCCCTCAGACCTAACATTGGTGGAGATGGTCTCCCTGAGATACAGAACAGGGTGAGGAAGCGACATCTTGCAAGCTTTCAACCAGATGGCGCGGAGTTGGCTGACATCGGTCTATTTCGGGTAAAACGAGATGGCGAGGAACATGGCTACAGCCCGGCAATAGCAAAGCAGATCAGAAATCGGGCAACCCACAAACCCGAGAAAGCCAGAAAACCCAGAGGACCTGTTTATTTAAGGGATCTCATGCAGTTCAAACCCACGGCCAATTCAAAAGGAGTTAGCGTAGAATCGGGTGATCAGATCACCAGGCGATTTGGTGTTGCCGCTATGAGTTTTGGTGCTCTCAGTGACGAGTCTCATCGGGTGTTGACCCAGGGTATCGCACTGGTTGGTGGACGGAGCAATACAGGAGAAGGTGGGGAGACGCCTGATCGCTATTTGCTCTTCAAACACAACGATCATATGAATTCCCATACCAAGCAGGTCGCGTCGGGTCGCTTTGGGGTGAAGGCAGACTATCTGGCAGCAGCCAGAGAATTGCAAATAAAGATTGCTCAGGGTGCCAAGCCTGGAGAGGGTGGACAATTACCTGGACAAAAGGTCAGTGTGGAAATTGCCACGGCCAGATCATCTACACCTGGAATACCTCTCATTTCACCACCGCCACATCATGACATTTATTCGATTGAAGATCTGGCTCAGCTCATCTATGATCTAAAAGAAAGTAACCCGAGAGCACTGATCTCTGTGAAGTTGGCTTCTCAGCCGGGGATAGGGATTGTTGCCTGCGGTGTCGTAAAAGCAGGCGCGGATATTGTGGTGGTCTCTGGTGGTGATGGAGGAACGGGTGCATCTCCACTTGGATCGATGAAACATACTGGGATGGCCTGGGAAGCCGGCCTGGCAGAGACCCATCAGGCACTCATCGCCAATAAACTCAGGAACAAGGTTATTCTCAGGGTGGATGGTGGCCTGCAGGAGGCCAAAGACATTCTGGTTGCGGCAGCTCTGGGGGCCGAAGAATATGATTTTGGCTCCGTTGCTCTCATGGCAATTGGCTGCGTAATGGTCCGCCGCTGTCATGAGAACACATGCCCCGTGGGGATAGCAACACAGGATCCAACCCTGAGAAAAAAATTCAAAGGGAAACCGGAGCAGCTCGCATCTTTTTTCAAGCTTCTGGCTGAGGACATCCGTGATCTGCTCACCCAAATGGGAATGAGTAGCCTGGAAAACCTGATTGGACGAAATGATCTATTGGAGCTAAAGCCAGACTCGCAGGATCTGGATGCATTCGCTCGTGTGGATTTCTCCAGGATTCTGGGACCCAAGCTTTCCCGAAACTGGATGCGTCAAGATGACACCCAAAGTCAGGCAAGAAAATTTCCAAGTTTTGATGAAAAAATTCTGGAAAGCATACACAAGGAGCTCCTCACCCATGGCCAGGCGGTCATCCAGGACACCGTGAGCAATAAGGATCGTGCCATTGGTACCAGGCTGGCGGGAGAAATTGCCTTTCTCTTTGGGGAGGGTCAGTTCAATGGAACTCTCCAGTACCGATTGCGCGGTGTGGCTGGTCAAAGTTTTGGTGCTTTTCTCACCCACGGAATTGAATTGCGTCTCAAGGGGCTGGCCAATGATTACGTCGGGAAGGGCATGAGTGGTGGGTTGATCACCATTCGCATGCCCAGACACATCAGGGAGCCAGGCAAGGATCATACACTGATCGGGAATGTTGCTCTGTATGGTGCCACGGGAGGAACCCTGTTTGTTGCCGGCCGTGCCAATGAACGCTTTGCCGTTCGTAATAGCGGAGCATCGGCAGTAGTCGAGGGGGTCGGCAACCATGCCTGTGAATACATGACCCGTGGTACCGTGATCGTCCTGGGTGAAATTGGGTTCAATTTTGGGAGTGGGATGACAGGAGGGCTGGCCTATTTATACAATCTCAGTGAAGCTGACCGGGGTCATTTAAACACAGATTTTATTGTTGAGGAGTCTATCACTGAAGCTGACGAATTAGCCATTACCAGATTGCTGGAACGTCATCGATTTCATACCGGCTCGCTCAAAACTTCTGATATTCTGGATAATTGGGAAACCGAAAAGCTAAAATTCACAAAAGCAACCCCACTTGTCATGCAATTTCTGGATAGCAAGGCGCTGTATGACCAGCGGGTAAGTCAGCGGCTCAGCCTCGTATTAAATGAGTAATTTCGTTCTGAAATTCTAAGCCATCGCTATTATTCGCCCAAAGGGAGGAAAATGATAAATGCGCTTAGTCAGAGGTTGATCGGGGATAGTTTATCATGGTTTTGTACAAACTATTCAGCAGGGAGCCGACTTTACCCGTCTGAATATGAGATAGAAAACATCCCGATTAATATTCTCCTAAACTCCTGTTCTGATTAAGTGTAGGTATATTTATAAAAACAGAATGAAGACGAAATATTCGCTAAAAAATTGAATGAAAGCCTGTCGAAACAACAAAAATCTCAACAAACACATTATTTTCAAAAAGGTATTGCATATCTCATGTTGCTCGAGATAGAATATGACAGGTTAAGAACCATGAGCAGCATGACTAGAAATATGACCCGTACAAACCGACCCATCCGTGGGAAGGCTCTGGCAATAAGTTCAGAGTATGAGTCAATTCTAGCTACAGAGATTTTAAGTATTACTATCCTGAGTATTCTGGGTCTAGTACTTATTATTATCAACGCCACTCTGATCGCCTGATAGAACGTATACAAACATCAGGAACGAGCAGAGAGGCGGCTAACCCCCGACTAAAATCGCTTATACCCCTGATCTAAAAAGTTCTCTCCGGCTTCAGTGTTGCGCAAACTGAAGGGAAGCGAGAGATATGAGATCAGATCTCATAAAAAAAGGATTCGATAAGGCTCCTCACCGCAGCCTGCTCCGGGCTACTGGTGTTATCCAGGAAGATTCAGATTTTGATAAACCATTTATTGGCGTGGCCAATTCATATATCGACCTGATCCCAGGTCACGTACATCTCCAGGCATTTGGTGCTGTAGCCAAAGAAGCTGTCCGGGAAGCTGGTGGCATTCCATTTGAGTTCAATACCATTGGCGTGGATGATGGGATCGCCATGGGACATCTCGGGATGCGCTATTCCCTCCCAAGCCGTGAACTTATTGCGGATAGTGTTGAAACCGTTGCAGAGGCACATCGGCTGGATGGTCTGATCTGCATCTCAAGCTGTGATAAGATCGTCCCCGGCATGCTTATGGCCGTCTTGAGAATGAACATACCCGCTGTCTTTGTGGCAGGTGGCCCCATGCAAGCAGGTAAAACAAGCAGTGGCGAGAAGGTCGACCTTATCTCCGTGTTTGAGGGAGTCGGTAAGCATCAAGCCGGAACCATAAATGACGAACAACTTAAAGAATTAGAGGAACAAGGCTGTCCAACCTGCGGATCATGCTCAGGCATGTTCACCGCCAATTCCATGAACTGTCTGCTGGAAGCTTTGGGTTTAGCTTTACCGGGCAACGGTAGTATGCTGGCAACAGATGATGGCAGATTGAATCTGGTGAGAGATTGCGCCCGAGCTATCATGCGTATGCTAGATGAAGATCTAAAACCCAGGGATATTGTCACTCGGGAGTCCCTGCTCAACGCTTTTGCCCTGGATATGGCCATGGGAGGTAGCACCAATACTGTCCTCCACGCCCTGGCAGCAGCGACTGAAGCCGATATTGATTTTGACCTGAATGAATTAAATGTCCTCAGTCGGAAAACGCCTTACTTGTGTAAGGTAAGTCCTGCAACCGATCGTGTACATATGGAAGATGTCCATCTTGCTGGTGGTATTTCAGCGATTTTGAAAGAACTCTCCCAGGTTGATGGACTTCTTGATCTGGACCGACCCACCATCTCTGGAAAAACCCTGGGGGAAACGATTGAATCAGCAAAAAGTTTGAACCCAGAGGTTATCCGGACCGCGGAACACCCCTATTCAAAGGAAGGTGGCCTGGCCATCCTCTATGGAAACCTGGCACCCAATGGCTCGGTCATTAAAACCGGGGCTGTTGGTCCCCAAATGATGGTTCATACAGGTCCAGCCAGAATATATGAATCCCAGGATGCAGCAGTAATCGGTATCAAGACTGACGAGGTAAAAGCTGGTGATGTCGTGGTCATTCGGTATGAAGGTCCCAAAGGGGGACCGGGTATGCCTGAAATGCTGGCACCTACCAGTGCGATCATGGGCATGGGTCTGGGAGCTGAAGTTGCCCTGATCACGGATGGTCGGTTTTCTGGTGGTACCCGTGGTGCCTGTGTGGGACACGTTTCTCCAGAGGCTGCCTCCGGTGGTCCCATTGCGAGTTTGAAAGCAGGGGATATGATCACCATTGACATTCCCAATAGACAATTATCTGTCGCCCTGTCAGAGAGCGAAATAGAACAGAGGATGGCGGCGTTGGCACCATTTGAACCAAAAATTAAAACAGGATACCTCTCTCGTTATAGTCGAATGGTAACCTCAGCAAATACAGGAGCAGTGCTCAAATGAGTAAAACAGATACACACAATAAGACCAAAGTGATCAGCGGAGCAGACATTGTCTGGGAGTGCTTGATTCGTGAAGAAGTTGAGGTGGTTTTTGGCTATCCAGGTGGCGCGAATCTCCCTATGTATGATGCTCTGGTAAAATATAAAGATCGAATACATCACGTCCTGACCCGCCACGAGCAAAATGCTGCCCATGCTGCAGATGGTTTTGCGCGAGCCAGTGGTAAAGTTGGCGTGGCCATGGCCACCTCGGGTCCAGGTGCGACAAATCTTATTACAGGTGTGGCCACAGCCATGATGGATTCCATTCCAATGGTCTGCATTACCGGTCAGGTCGGTAGAGAATCACTGGGAAGCGATGCTTTTCAGGAAACAGATATCCTGGGTGCCATGATCCCATTGACCAAACACAGCTATCAGGTGAATGATGTGAGCAAACTGGCCGCCACGATCAAGGATGCTTTTTACATCGCCCGTACCGGTCGATCAGGTCCAGTTCTTATCGATATTCCCAAGGATGTACAGAATGATACCATCGAGTTTATCTATCCTGAAACCCATGATGTATTGCCGGGCTATAATCCCGTGATCAGGGCGACTGAATCCCAACTTGATGAAGTGGCTGAACTCATCAATTCTGCCAGAAACCCCGTCATCCTTGCTGGACACGGTGTGCTTTTGTCTAGAGCCACCCACGAACTGGTTGCTCTCGCAGAGAAGGCAGATATTCCTGTGGCCGTTACCCTGTTGGGGATAGGCGGTATTCCTGCCAGCCATCCCAAATGTATTGGATTTATGGGAATGCATGGTGGCTATTGGGTAAATCATGCCATTCAAGAGTCAGACTTGCTCATCGCCTGCGGTATGCGCTTTGATGATCGGGTCACGGGCAAACTCGAAACCTATTCGCCCCATTCTAAAAAGATCCATATTGATATCGATCCAACTGAACTCAATAAGAATGTCATTGTGGATGTCGCTATTCGAGGAGACTTGAAAGCAGTCCTGACCGCGGCCATTCCCAAAATAGAAACCATTAAACATGATGATTGGACTGCCCAGATCAAGGCCTGGATGCGCCAATCAAAAACCAAGGATATCCTGAACAGAAAATCTGACAAATTGTATGGTGCCTTTGTGGTGAGGGATCTATGGGAGGCGACCAAGGGAGAAGCCCTCATGGTGACAGATGTTGGCCAGCATCAAATGACGGTAGCCCAATACTATTATCAGGACCATGCGAACACGCTCCTCACTTCAGGTGGACTTGGAACCATGGGATATGGGCTCCCCGCAGCCATTGGTGCAAGTTTTTCAGACAGAAATAAGCATATCTGGGCTGTTGTAGGAGACGGTGGTATTCAGATGACCATCCAGGAATTCGCCACAGCCGTACAGGAAAATGCCAATATCAACATTGCGCTTATCAACAATGGGTATCTCGGTATGGTCCGTCAATGGCAGGAGATGTTTTATGATAATCGTTATAGTGAAACCCCTATTTCCGGTCCGGATTATATGAAACTTGCCGAAGCCTATGGTGTGAAAGGTTTTCGCGTTAAGGAACGAAAAGATATCATTTCGACCGTCCTTGAGGCACAAGAGTATGACGGACCCACCCTGATAGAGTTTGTGGTTGAACCGATGGAAATGGTTTATCCCATGGTAGCCACAGGAGCCGCTCTCAATGAGATGGTGCAGCGTCCCCTGGCCGAAGAACAATTTGCAGACATGGAGATATAGGAGCGATCATGCAGAAATCTGAACATACAATTGTTGCCTTTGTGGAAGATGAACCAGGCGTCCTGAACCGCATCGTTTCACTCCTCAGGCGTCGAAATTTTAATATTAAAAGCATTGTTGCCGGAGCGACTGAACGTCCTGGACTCACCAGAATGACCATCGTCACAGATGAATCCAATCAGCACCGCCGTGTGAACATGGCTCGCAATATTCAGAAATTAGTAAATGCCTATACGGTGGAAGATGTCACCGATGTGCCCTCGGTCATCAGAGAGTACATGCTGGCCAAGGTTTCCGTAAGCAATGGTGATCGCACTGAGCTTGATCTCCTTACCCGGGAGTATGGTGCCAAGATCATCGATTCGGAAGAGGGGGCAGTCATTGTAGAGGCAACGGGCTACGATATGGAAATCGAATCATTTTTGCAGAAGCTCAAGGAGTTCAATATTGTTGAACTCATGCGCTCTGGCAAGATGGCCATGCGACGAGGCAGCCATCTTGAACTTAAAGCCAAAATAGAAATGATGTCCACAGACCAACAGTGGACCACCAAACAAATTCAATCAGCGATCAGTTAGAGGGAAAGGATTTTAGGATGAATGTAAACGCGTATTATGATAGTGAAGCAGATCTGTCACTATTGGAAGGCAAAAAATGTGCAGTTCTGGGCTATGGTAGTCAGGGACATGCCCATTCGTTGAATCTTATGGAATCAGGTGTGGATGTCTGTGTGGGACTTCGCAAGGAGAGCAGTTCCTGGCAAAAAGCAGAAGCAGCAGGATTGAAAGTGAAGACCCTGGCCGAAGCCACAGCCTGGGCTGATGTTGTCATGCTATTGCTGCCGGATCAAACCATGAAAGCCATTTATGACGCCGAAGTAGCACCAAATATGTCTGGTGTATCGGCCCTGGCGTTTGGGCATGGATTTAATATTCACTACAAGCAGATCGTGCCTCCAGCGCATGTTGATGTGATCATGGTCGCTCCCAAGAGTCCTGGACATCTCGTTCGAAGGACCTATCAGAATGGCCAGGGTGTTCCCTGTCTCATCGCTGTTGAACAGGATGCCAGTGGAAATGCAAAAGACCTGGCCTTAGCCTGGGCCAAAGGCATTGGTTGTACGCGTGCCGGAGCCCTGGAAACCAATTTCAAAGATGAAACAGAAACAGACCTCTTCGGGGAACAGGCAGTTCTATGCGGTGGTGTTGCCGATCTGGTCAAGAGTGGGTTTGAGACGTTAACAGAGGCTGGGTATCCAGCCGATCTGGCTTATTTCGAATGTATGCACGAGCTGAAACTGATCGTGGATCTCTTTTATGAGGGAGGTCTATCCGGTATGAATTACTCCGTGAGTGAAACCGCTGAATATGGTGGGATGACACGGGGACCGCGCGTGATTGATGCAGACACCAAAAAACGCATGAAAGCAATTCTTGGGGAGGTTCAGGATGGCTCTTTTGCCCGTGAATGGCTGCAAGAATCCAATAGTGGCG
>CAZVSF010000055.1:0-15880 GCA_964630195.1 uncultured Lentisphaeria bacterium | reverse complement strand
AACAGTAAAATATTTTGAACCTATGCGCGCCCTCTGAAGTACAAATGGTATAACAACAGGTTCAAGATTCATGTGTTTCTATGCGTGCAATTTATGTGCACGTGGGTTCAATTTATAGTTCATGCATATAGAGTTGATTTGAACAAAAAAACTAAAAATACTTCCCCCATGATCCATCGCTCATCCAAGTCAACAAGCCCCTGGGTTTGGAGTTCATGATAATTAGTTGTAAATTCTCAAACTCACCTTAGATTATGCAAACGTTTGCACTATATAGCAAAAAGAAAGTTATGAAACCGAATCCTACGCTTAAGGATATTGCTAAAACACTTGGTATCTCTGTTTCCACGGTTTCTCGGGCATTGAGAAATCATCCTGCTATCAAAGCGGAAACGGTCGAGCTGGTGAAGCAAACCGCTGCTGAACTGGAATACTTTCCCGATAATGTGGCCCGTAATCTTCAAAAGAAATCTACCAATACTATCGGGGTTATCGTCCCTGAAATTCGCCATGATTTCTTTTCATCTGCTGTTGATGGTATCGAGGATCGAGCCTATCAAGCTGGCTACACCATCATCGTTACCAAATCAAATGAGGACTATGATAGAGAGGTATTAAACTCGCGCAGCCTGGTTTCCCATCGAGTTGCCGGAATCATTGCTTCAGTTGCCCAGAGCACCACAGATGGCCAACACTTCATGGCCGTCCAACGGAGAGGTGTTCCTGTCGTTCTCTTCGATCGTGTACTTGAAGATCTGGAAGTCAGTAAAGTGATTGTGGATGATTACGTGGGTGCTTATAAATCGACAAAACATCTTATTGAATGTGGCTATAAAAGAATTGCCCACTTAGCGGGGCCGGACAATCTGAAAATTGCCCGCGAGAGACTACGGGGATATAAAGCGGCCTTATCAGAAGCAGGCATCCCAATCGATGATTCACTCATCGTACAAGTCGAGCTGGATGAGGAACCCGGCGCTGAAGGGTTAAGAAAATTACTGAATCTGGAGCCACGCCCCGATGCAATATTTGCCGTGAATGATCCAGTGGCCGTTGGCGCTCATAAGGAAATTCGGTCCCAGGGTTTTAAAATTCCCAAAGATATCGGTATCACGGGATTCAGTAATAATCCGATTACCGAGATGATTGAACCTCCCTTGACCACGGTTGATCAACATGGCTATCAAATGGGACAAGCAGCAGCAGATATCCTACTTAAGGAAATCGAAAGCAAAGCCACACCAACCAAACCAGAAACACGAATCGTTGAAACAAAATTAATCATACGACAATCATCAGCATGCAAAGTTGGGGACGAGTAACAAAATGAAGCGATGTGTAAATCTGGGAATATTTATAGTGGTGATTTTTATGAATGCGTGTTCACACTCCACAATGACAGAGAAATCCTTGTATTGGGAAGATCCCACCATTGTAGAAGAGAATAAAGAACCGGGGCACGCAACGCTCATTCCCTACTCAAGTTTTGAGAAGGCGCTTGCTACAGATCGCAGTCAGTCTTCTCACAGACAGACCCTGAATGGCAGCTGGAAGTTCAACTGGGTCAGTAAACCTGCAGATCGTCCGCTTGATTTCTACAAAAACAATTATGACCTGTCTACCTGGGATGAGATTGATGTACCGAATTCCTGGCAACTCCAGGGTTATGGTCAGCCCATTTATACCAATGTCCAGGAACCTTTCGAAAATCCAGAACCACCAAAACCACCTCAAGACAACAATCCTGTAGGCTCATATATTAGAAGTTTTCAAGTAGCACCGGAAAGAATTGGAGATGAGATCATCCTCCATTTTGATGGTGTTAAATCAGCGTTTTTTGTCTGGGTGAATGGCAAGAAAGTTGGGTACAGTCAGGGCAGCATGACACCGGCAGAATTTAACATTGCCTCCTTTGTCAAATCGGGTGTAAACTCCCTGGCTGTACAGGTCTTTCGCTGGTCAGATGCAGCCTATATCGAAGATCAGGATTTCTGGCGTTTGAGTGGTATCTATCGTGATGTCTATCTCATGTATCTACCCCAGGTCCATATCAGACATTTCAAGGCGATTGGAGATTTGAGCGAGAATTATCAGGATGGACGGTTAGCGCTAACCAGTCACCTGAAAAACTACTCAGATCTATCACAGGTGCTGAGCTATTCCGGAGTACTCTATGATGACTCTGGAAATCAAACCGCTTCTATTCCTGAATCCAAAATCAGCATACCTCCAGGTGAAGAACGAACCGTCAACAATTCCGTCAAAATACCTCAAATTCTACAGTGGTCAGCGGAGATACCCAATTTGTATACCCTGGTTCTTGCTCTTAAAGATGAAAACGATGAGACAATCGAGTATGTCAGCACGCGTGTCGGTTTCAGATCTGTCGAGTTAAAAGATGGTCAAATGCTGGTCAATGGTAAACCCATCATCATCAAGGGTGTCAATCGACATGAGCACGATCCTGTGAAAGGTCGTACAGTGGATGATGAATCCATGATTGCTGATATTAAACTCATGAAGAAATTCAATATTAATGCGGTGAGAACCTCCCATTACCCCAATCACCCCAGATGGTATGAACTGTGTGATGAGTATGGTCTCTATCTCTATGATGAAGCCAACCTGGAATCTCATGCCTTCTGGTCAAAATTCACACTGGATCCGACCTGGGAGAAGGCCTTCCTGGAAAGAGCCCAGCGCATGGTTCTGCGTGATGTAAACCATCCATCCATCATTGTCTGGTCACTTGGTAATGAGGCGGGATATGGCCCAAACCACGATGTAATGGCAGATTGGATTCGAGATTATGATCCATCAAGATTGATCCATTATGAGGGTAAGGAACCGGGTTATGGCCCACTTCCCAACCACTATGATATCATAGCGAATATGTATCCATCTGTGGATCTCATGGTCAAACTGCACAATGAGAATCCTGAGCGCCCCGTCATTTTGTGTGAATACTCACATGCCATGGGTAACAGCAATGGAAACATTTTCAAATACTGGGATGCCATTTATAAATATCCACGCATGCAGGGTGGCTTTGTCTGGGACTGGGTAGATCAGGGGCTCCTTCGTAAGGACGAAAATGGTAGCTACTTCGTTTATGGTGGTGATTTTGGTGAAGTACTTCACGATGGAAATTTTTGTATCAATGGTCTGGTTTCTCCAGATAGAAATCCCCATCCTGGACTTTATGAAGTAAAACATCATCTGCAGAATGTGAAAGTGTCCTGGGACGCCAAAGATCGCAATAAGTATCAGCTGGAAAATCGTTACTTCTTCCAGAATCTGGATCACCTGGCAGGAGAGTGGGAGCTGCTCAAAGATGGTTATGCTATCGGTTCTGGTGAAATCAACCTGGAGAATATTGCTGCTGGCGAGAAGACTGAATTAATCCTGCCTATCTTTAACAAAAAGAGGAAACTGGAAGCCAATCACGAGTATGCCATCAATTTCACTTTCAAATTGAGGGAAAAAACTCCCTGGGCAGAAGCTGGACTTCTCCTGGCTTCAGATCAAATAATCATGCAGGAACAAGCACAGTTTTTCAACAATTCCATCACTGTCAAGTCTTTGCCTCGCCTGCGAGTAAATCAGACCGACTCCCAGCTAAAAGTCGCTGCCAATGGCAGAGACTACACCTTTGACCTCACCACGGGCGAACTGAATTCTGTCATTCTCAATGAAAGCCAGATGCTGGATGCTCCCATCTCGCATAATATCTGGAGAGCTCCCACTGATAATGATGAAGGTGGGGATGCCAGCAGTTTTGCCCAGCGTTGGCTGGATGCAGGCTATAATAACTTGAAGCGTGAACTGATCTCTGCTGAGGTTGAAAAGTTTGGCACACAGGCAATTCGAATCAGAGTGAAGGATCGCTATCCGGCAAAAACTGGCGACATCCTCACCCGAACCTCCTATACAGTTTTTGGTAATGGTGATTTGCATGTTGATACACAAACAGAAATCACTCCGTTACTTCCCGTTTTGCCCAAAATCGGTATGAGCTTCAAGATGCCTGAGTCCTACTCTGAGATGCAGTGGTACGGTCGGGGTCCTCATGAGTCTTATTCTGATCGGAAACATGGCGCTCCACTTGGTATCTATGCAGGCACCGTGGCATCACAATACCATGATTATGTGCGTCCGCAGGAGAACGGCAACAAGACAGATGTTCGCTGGGGGTCCATCTATAACCCTGATGGTCAGGGTGTGATCATTTTTGGCTTGCCCACTTATAACCTGAGCGCACACCACTACAGTTTGGAAAACCTCACTGATGCAACTCACACATATCAGATTAACAATTCAGGTCCAGTCACCGTCAATATTGATCAAATTGTCATGGGTCTTGGTGGCGATGATAGTTGGAATCCCCGAACACATGATGAATATCTGATTCACCCCAACACCTACAATTATGCATTCTTCATAAGATTCTCAGAGGATGTATCAGCTGGTTTAAAGGAGAAATTGCCACGAATATTGGCTTCTCCTGGTCTGGGTGCAAAGACCACATTGTTCGAAGACGAATTGAATTACACCTTAAATTCCAGTTACCCCAATGCTACGGTTTTTTATTCAGCGAATGAAGATGGAACACCTGAAAATATGAAACCAGCGAAAACGACTCAAACCGTAAATGAGACCACGGTTATCACTGCACAGACTCGGCAAAAAGGCTACCTGGATAGTGAAATTAGCAACTTCGAGTTGCAAAAGATGTCAGTACCATTCACAAGTGAAGTTAAAAAGTTTAAGGATGTCGCAACGCCAGTTGATATAAAGCTGGATGGTGTTAAGTATTTGATTCTTCTGGCTGAACCTACCGAAGACGGTACGGATGAGGATCACACGGACTGGTGTGATGCTTATCTCCTGGATGGATCAGGGGGCAAAACATATCTCAGTGACCTGGAAGCCTTATCAGCTACCCAGGGCTGGAAAAGTCTTGGTATTGATCGCGGTGTAAAGGGAATGCCCTTGAGTATCGCTGGTGTTTCCTATGAAAAAGGGTTGGGATCCCACGCCAAAAGTCGAATCATCTATAAATTAGATAAAATTTATACAAGCTTTTCTGCCCAGGTTGGTATTGATGATAATGCGGGTCCCAGCGGTAGTGCAATATTTAGTATTCAACTCATGAAGTGAAAAAAAGCAAACAACATAGTATCCTTTTAATAGCGACAATATTGCAAACGTTTGCAGTGTATGGTTCTCTCATGGCTGAGCCTACCACCCTTACCGTGGACACTCAGGTAAAGCATCAAATCATGGATGGATTTGGCGCATCGGATTGCTGGTCGTTCCAGAAGATCGGGGAGTGGAGTGACGACAAGAAGAATCAAGTTGCTGATTTGCTCTTTTCAGTCGATGAAGGCATTGGTCTTTCACAGTGGCGCTTCAATATCGGGGGAGGTATTAACCATGAGACCATCTCCAACAGTTGGCGAACCGTAGAAACATTTGAAACCGGACCGGGTGAATATGACTGGACCCGCCAATCGGAAGAGCGCTGGTTCCTGGATGCTGCCAAAACCAGAGGTGTGGATCAGTTCATCGCCTTTGTGAATAGTCCCCCGGGAAGAATGACCCGTAATGGTCTAACCAATTGTACGAATGGGAATGGAACCACCAATCTGAAAAATGGATGGGAAAATCAGTTTGCCCGTTATCTCAAAGATATCCTCGTTCATTTCAGAGATGAATGGGACCTTGAGTTTGATCTTATCAGTCCTGTAAATGAACCCCAATGGGAATGGAACAATGGATCCAATCAGGAAGGAAATCGTGCCTCAAACGAGGACATTCGGCAGATTACACTTGCTCTGTATGACTCACTCCAGGCTGCTGGATTAAGCACTGAAATTTCTCTGGTCGAAAGCGGTGATCTCCGTAGCTGGTATCAATTCAACACTGGGATGGGAAATGAATATGGTGAGCCATATGGGAACTACCTCGACGAGCTCATCGGGCATCCTGAACTGGATGGCAAAATTTCAAAGCATATTGGGAGTCACTCCTATTGGTCAGACCTCATTGATACTAAGCTGGTTCAGGACAGATTAAGTCTCCTGGCCTGGCTGGATGATTATCAGGATGAAGGCTGGGACTACTGGGTTACAGAGTATACGATTCTTGAAGGTGCCCACGGGGAGGGTGGCCGAGGACGAGATCTTGGAATGCAGACGGCTGTGGATGTAACCCGTATCATGCATCATGATCTTACCATACTGAACGCATCATCCTGGCAATGGTGGACAGCAGTATCGCCTGAAAATTTTAAGGATGGGCTGATTTACACAGATTACAAAAATAATCCTCAGTTACACAATATTATCGAAAGCAAGCTGCTCTGGGCATTTGGGAATTATAGTCGGTTCATACGCCCGGGATATCAACGCATTGAGTTAACCGGCGCAGACAACAAATTTGGACTCATGGGTTCAGCCTACCTCTCAGCCGATGATAAAACCCTGATCCTTGTGCTCATTAACGCTGCCTCAGGGGCTAAAGATGTTGAATTTGCCGGCTTTAACTCAAGTTGGAACCCTGAGATGGCAGCCTATCTGACAAGTGATGCACCTGGTGATGACCTGCGGATGATTGAAGAGGTCTCGTTGGCTGATACGCTTTCCATCCCCGGAATGTCAGTGTTAACTCTGGTTGCCTCAAAAAGCGATACTGAACCACCCTTTGAAGGATATGATCCCAATTTGTACCAATTGTACCAAAATTATCCCAATCCGTTCAACACCAAAACCAACTTGTCATTCAACCTGCCACAATCTGGGTCAGTAGAACTCTCTATCTACTCCCTAAGGGGTGAAAAAGTACACAGCGTGGAATGGCAAAACATGACGGAAGGCGTTAAGCATTATTCCTGGGACGGTTTAGCCAATGATCAAACCATGAGTTCCAGCGGGGTCTATTTATACACATTACGAGCTGGAAACAGTCTACAATCCAAAAAGATGTTATTATTGCAATAAAAAAAGAGAAGGTTGGCTTCTAAAGAATAACAGACATGATAGTAAACAACCAAAGGAGAAAAATATGAAAAGGTTAACTACCCTTATCGTTCTTTTGATCATGTGTGTGTCTTTTGCATTTTCGCAAGGCACTTCAATGGTCTTTTTTAAAGGGGAATTGCCAGATTCAATGTACTTCTGGCCCTGGGGCTTTTCTCAGGATCCTACTGCAGTTAATGGAATTGGCTACACTCCAGGAACTGCAGCAATACAATGGGTCACCTCTGCTGGAGATGGTTGGCAGGGTAATTTCATAGGGACCAATAGTGGTCTTGGAAATGATATGAGCTCAATATGGGCCTCTGACTCTGTATACTTCAAAATGAAAGCTCCCAATGGTATTGCCGATGATGACAGCATGGCAGTCTTTCTATACGACGAGAGAGTTGATGACTGGGAATATGCAGTGTGGGCTCAAGTTGAAGATTTCGATGTGCTAAATGATGGGGGCTGGCACCAGTTCAGCATTGCTCTGAGCGATTTTGCCACCTACACCAATGATATTGATCAAACTGCGATTAGTGCGCTAAGTTTTGAAGCCCAAAATCCTTCCCAGCAGGGCTATGGTGATGGTATCGGCGCTGAAATTCATATTGATGATGTGTGGATTGGTCAGCCTGAAATTCCCATGACCATGATTATTTACAATGGCCAATCACTTGCTAACGGTATCGAAACAGACTACTGGGGTTTTGAAAGCAATGAGTTGACTCTGGCATTGGATGAAGGCTACGCACCGGGGACTCCAGCCATTGTCTGGGAAACATCAAACTGGGATTGGCAGGGTCAGGGATACACTTTCTGGCAACAACCTCAGGATTTCACCTACGCGATGATGCATGATTCCCTGAAAATCAAGGTGAAAGCTCCAGCGGCTATTGACCCACTTGTACTACGCTGGTATGATTGGAGTGATAATGCTGCGGATTTTGTTATGGATACTACCATGTGGGATGGTGAATGGCATGCCTTGGAAATCCCGCTTGCGGACTTCACACTCGCAGATGGCTTTGATCCAAGCACAGTCTACTATTTCAGTATTGAAGCTGTGTGGAATACGGTTCCAGAACGGGTATTGTTTGATGATATCTGGATTGGAAATCCAACGGTAGCTGTTGATGTAACCGCTCCTGGGGCACCTGCGACTGTTTCTGCAGGCGTTGCAAATGTTGGATACAATGAGATCGCCTGGGAAGCAGTTCCTGGTGAGTCTGGTGAGACTTATGATGTTTACGCAAGCATGCAACCTATAGAAAGCCTCGACGCTACCGGTGTAAGTATTGTAGCAGTAGGCGCTGAAGAAGGTGAAGTTGCTGTGCATAACATTTACTACCCATTGGATGAGCTGCCTGTGGAATTTTACTATGCAGTCACTTGCACAGATGCTGCTGGAAATGAATCGGCCACTTTTACGACCGCAGGTCCATTTTCCAACACTGGACAGTATCGGGCAATCATATCTCTGGATGCACCAACTGACTTTGTTGCTGATTCTGATCTTAGTGAATGGGAGAGCATTGCCCCCTTTATTGTAACCCCTGAAGACAACCTGGTTCAGGGCACAATCGATAATTCAGCCGATTTTTCATACTCCGCCTATGTCGCGATGGATGAAACCTATCTGTATGTTGCGTTTGATGTTAAAGATGACTATTTCGTCTCTTCAGATGCAGATACAATTGCCTGGTGGGAAAATGAAGGAATCGAATTCTATTTCGGTCTCTACGAGCTGGGGATTCCTCATCCATACTTCATGAACGGGGTTGAACCGGATTACCGTCTGGTTTTTCTGCCTGATTATGTCCATTTGAGCAAAGCCAGTTATAGCGAATGGGATTTGGGATTAACTGAGGACGAGTACATTTTTGTTGACCTCGGAGGTTCCGACTATATCATTGAAGCTCGCATTCCCTGGTCCACCATGATTGATGAAGATGAAAATGTGTTTATTCCCACTCAGGGCATGACCATTCCGTTTGAAATTCTGGGTTTCGATACTGATGTTGCCAATACCTGGAACGAGGGTCGTCTCCAATTGGGTGACAATCCTGCTATCAATCCATGGCACGCTGGTCCCGATGTATGGACTTTCGCTTGGGTTGGCATGCCAGGCTTTGTTACCAGCATAGACGAATCAAAAGCAGGGTTACCTACTTCATTCGCATTGAAGAATAACTATCCTAATCCTTTTAATCCGGTAACACATATTCAATATGAATTACCTGAAGCAGCTGATGTTACACTGACCATCTATAACATCAGGGGTGAAGAGATAGCAACTCTGGTTGAAAACAACCAGTCTGCGGGATTCTATACAGCTACCTTTGATGCCCAGAATGTGTCTTCGGGCTTGTATCTCTATCAGATTCAAGCTGGTGATTTCAATCAAACCAAGAAGATGATTCTTATTAAATAGTATAACCAATAGTAGTGGGGTGATTCAGGGTGAATCACCCCACTGTTTGACTCTACGAGTTTAGTTCAGGAGGATGAATCCTTGGATTCCATGCGAAAAATAATGACGATCCTGGTGCTGCAGTTGTTTGCTATAGTCGGTCTATCACAAACGACTGGAAAAATCGCTGGGAAGGTATTCGATGCCCAATCCGGAGAAGCACTACCAGGGGCAAATGTGATACTTACATCTACCACCTATGGCGCGGCATGTGATGTGGATGGAGATTTTTATATCATAAATCTTCCCCCTGGACGATATGATCTCAGTGTTACCATGATTGGATATGGTACTACTATTATTCAGGATTTGGCAGTATCGGTAAATCGCACGGCCCATGTCGATATCCCGCTATCCCAATCCATGGTGGAAGGTGAGGAGGTCATCGTAGAGGCAAATAGAATCAGCATAGAAAAAGATCAAACGGGTACCATTCGCAATATCTCTTCAGATCAAATGGAGATACTGCCAGTAGAAAATCTGGATCAGGTGATTTCCATGCAGGCTGGAATTGTCAAGGGACATGTAAGGGGGGGACGTTCTTCTGAGGTAACCTATCTCCTTGACGGAATGTCAATTACTGAATCTTTTGATAACTCTGGAAAAGTGGTTGAAGTTGAAATGGAGGTCGTTCAAGATTTGGAGGTTATTACCGGAACTTTCAATGCTGAATACGGACGTGCCATGAGTGGCGTCATCAATGCTGTCACAAAGGATGGTGGAAACGAATACCATGGCAGCATTTCAGCCGGAATGGGCAACTATTATACCCAAAATACAGACATATTTATTGGTCTTGATCCATCGGATATAGCTAGAAATAGTGACCTCAAATTCAACCTGAGCGGACCCATTCTCAAGGATCGCATATCCGCCATTGTAAATTATCGTAAACAGGACAACCAGAATCATCTGAATGGGATTAAGAGATTTACACCAGACGACTATAGTCGTTATCCAAAAGCTGATCCAGAAACCTGGGTCACCGAGGACACCGGTGATAGCAGTTATACCTCGCTTAGCTATAATCGTAGCGAGTCAATTATGGCGAAACTTTCCTCCCGACTTAACAGCAGTATACGTGTGTCACTCCTATATCAAGGCAATGATGATGAATGGCAGGGGTATGATCATATCTGGAAATACAACCCTGATGGCAAAAATGTGTCTCATTCAAGTAGCAGTTTGTTAGCCTTTCAAATGAACACTGTGCTGACTCGTTCTGTCTTTTTTGACCTGAAACTCAGCAACCTTAATTATTACGAAGGGTGGTATCTTTCAGAAAACCCCGAGGATTCTACTGTATACATACATGATGGATATAACAACAGTTCAGGACCAGGATTTATGACCGGAGGCCAGCAAAAAGATCATCAGCGAAGATGGTCAACCAATACGAGTGCCAAATGGGACCTGTCCTGGCAGGTGAATAAAAAACATTTTATAAAAACGGGACTTCAGTACACCCAACATCAACTCGAAAATAAATGGTATCAAATCCGTAATGCATATGAATTTTTACCTGAAGATGAGGAAGCAGTTGAAAACCCATTTGACCCCAACAAAGTGTATGTGAACTATCAACCCTACGTTTATACTGACTCAAATTCGGTTTATGCTGATGAATACGCAGTCGACCCATTCGAATATTCGCTCTATTTTCAAGACAAGCTGGAACACAAAGAGATGGTTGTGAATTATGGTATTCGCTATGATTATTTCAATCCCAATACTGTGTATCCCTCAAAGCGTGGTAATCCGGCAAATCAGATTCTTTATCCCAATAATCCAGAACTTATGTCTGTGTATCCCAAGGCGAAAGCTCAGACCCAGGTGAGCCCAAGATTTGGTCTTGCCTATCAACTAAGTGATGTAGCAGTTTTGCATTTTAGCTATGGTCATTTTTTCCAGATGCCCCCCATGTATGCCATGTATCAAAATTCAAAGTTTTTTGTTGGTCCAGATGATTTTCAAACCACTATGGGAAATGCCCAACTAAAAGCTCAAAAGACTGTACAATATGAAGTGGGTGTCTGGCAGGGCCTGACGGAAACTTTGTCCATGGAAGTTGCTGTATACTACCGCGATATATTTGATTTGCTCAGCACTCAGGTTTTCACCACCTATAATGAGCGCAAATATGGACTCTATTCAAACAAGGATTATGGCAACGTTAAAGGACTTGAACTCAAGCTTGATTATGTGAAAGGCAATTTTTCAACCTTTCTTAATTACACCTTACAATACTCGCGCGGTAATGCGGACAATCCGACTCAAAATTTTGATCGCGCTGGAGGGGTTCTTGACCCCATTACCAGACTGATACCCATGAGTTGGGATCAGCGTCACACCTTTAATGCAACTGCAGCTTATGGCAGGGATCCCTGGGGTGTAAGTATGACCGGATACTATAATTCTGGAACACCCTTTAATTGGGAGCCCCTGGATATATCCATATTAGATGACATCAGCTTCCTGCCAAACAACGCGTACATGCCATCAACCTTCACTGTAGACATGAATGCCCACTACACTATAGCCTTGAGAAACGGCTATGGAATAAAATTTGGACTGCAGGCAAATAACATTTTCGACAGGTTGAATGCCTCATGGGTTGATAGTAGAACTGGCCAACCTTATAACTCCATCATCCAGGACAATGATATTGCTGGCCATTTCAGTGACTTTAACGAATTTGAAGATACAATTCATGACCCGTCTATGTATGAAGCGCCAAGATATGTCAAATTCAGTATGGATGTAAAATTCTAATGGGTAAGAGGAACACTACCTTGAAAGCGAATAAATTAATTACTCTCCTGATAATTTCTGGAACCCTGCTCACCAACCTTCTGGCTCAAAGTGGAAACTACAATGGACCCGATGATCCAGCCGGTGACCCAGGTGCGGAACGATTGAGTTACATGGATGGAAACAGGATCAGACTCCAGTTTCGTAATACTACAGAATTGTCCTATTGGTCTCCTGGAAGCCCTGCAGGCGAATCGTTGTGGCCAAATACTTTTGAAGGAACCCGCATGCTGGACGGGATTGGACTATTGGTTGGTGCCAGAGTATATATTCAGCAGGATAGTATCCCGGTTGAGAATCCTGTTGATTACAATGGGTCAGATCCTTTAGATACTTTGTACTATTGCCAGACCAATTATCGCGAAAATATGGATTATAACCCACGAGGAGATATCAGGTGGGGATTTGAACCTGTTTATGGGTACTTCAACGAACTGGTGGAGCATGGAACACCCGCTATGAGTAATAGACCTGAATCCTGGCCTCAAGCAGGATGGCCTGCCTCGGGAAACGAATTGAAATGGCCTGGAGAATGGGACGGTCGTTTTGGTCGAGGCAAAATTAACTCAGAGTTGGAGACCTATTTTGTGGTCAATGATGCTCAGGATCAGGAATATCTTGGGTTTGAAGATCGCGTGAAATATTACCCTCGCCCCGGTAGATATATAGGAGACAATTCAACCACTACGCCCGTTCAAGCAGGTATGCCCTGGGGAGGCTTGGGTTTGCGGGTTGAACAACGTGGATTCCAGTGGAACAATGCTCAGGCCAGAGATGCTATTTTTTGGGAATATGAAATTGCCAACGTTTCTGGCTATGATTTACCCGAAGTTGCCTTCGGATATTGGGTAGATACCTGGATTGGTGGTGAAAATGCCAGTGATGATCTCGGTTTTTTTGACACTCGTATAGATATGGCTTACTGTTGGGATGAGGATGGTATTGGGCAAGGAGGACGCACACCAGGAACCTTGGGTTTTGCCTATTTGGAAAGTCCAGGAGTAGCATACAACAATCTTGACGATGACGAGGATGGTCTTATTGATGAAGACCGGAAAACGCTGGCAACAAATTTGATCGGACCGCATGATGGTATTACTGATGTCGCCAAGTTCCTTGAGTTTTATCGTCTCACTGAGGACGATCTGAAGGAGCACTGGGATGCGGATGAAGATCAAGACTGGGATGATGGAAACGATCTCAATGGGGATGGCAACTATTATTATCAGGCTTCAAATGGTGAATATTTCCTTGATCCTGGAGAAGAAGCTGGAGACGATGTAGGACTCGATGGCGTTGCACCGGGAGAATTGAATTACTTTGGTCCCGATGAGGGCGAATGCAACCATCGTCCTGATTACATTCAGGGGGTCGGCTGTGAGCCGGATTTCAACGCAACTGATGTTTCAGAATCTGACATGGTTGGTCTGACCGCATTTCGTATGTTCAACATTCCCAATTTCAACGACAGCTATCACTGGCCACGGGGAGACCAGTCAATGTGGGAACTTTTGGGTGAACATCACCGTGAGGAATGGTCAGGGCCTGTCTCTAATCTGATTCTAACCTTTGCTTCAGGTCCTTTTAGACTGAATAAAGACACTGAAGAAAGAATATCCATGGCTGAATTACACAGCTATGATCCATTGGCCGGGTTAAATGCCCCAGGTCACGCAGCACCGGCTCTGTTTGAGCAGAAACGCATCGTGCAGGTGATCTATGAAAAGGATTATCGTTTTGCTCAGCCGCCGCTCATGCCAACACTCACAGCAACACCGGGGGATGGACAGATTGTCCTATCCTGGGATTCGGTATCGGACACAAAAACCCGAGACCCATTTATGGGTAATGTGAATGATTTTGAAGGATACAAGTTGTACAAAGCCACCGATAAATTTTTCTCGGATGCACTTGAGATTACAGATGGAAAAGGTGTGCCTACAAGTCTGAATCCGCTGTTCCAATGTGATATCATAGATGACCGATCGCAGTATGCTGATTTTGCTCACCATGGGGGCTCTCTTTTTTTCCTCGGAGCTGAAACGGGAATTGTCCATCACTACATCGATACGGAAGTCCAGAATGGCCGAACCTACTATTATGCACTTGTAGCATATGACTATGGGTCTGAAGAGCTGGGGATCATGCCGACTGAAAATCCGGTGGTACTCACAGTATCGTCAAGTGATGAGATTCTCCACTATGGCAAAAATGTCCAAATTGCAACCCCGCATCAAACAGCTCTGGGATATATCGCTCCTTCCACTGAAACTGAAGAGAGGGCAGAACTTTTTGGTACGGGAACCATAACACCCTCAGTGCTTTCCAGCAATGCTCTCAAGCCAGAGCATCGCTACCAGGTCACTTTTGGAATTGATGTTTTAAGTGCAGTCGATCGGTATGACCATGGAATGAAGTACACAACGAATCAATTATATGTCCACGATGTGACCAACGATGATTCTGTTCTCGTGTACAGCGAAACACCAGAAAAACATGTAGAGGGGAATGTGCTCTTTAATGATACCTTGAATTATCATTACTTTAACCCGACCCGAACCTGGTCTACAGATATTTTTGACGGACTCCGCTTAGAAATTGATGTCCCACACGATTTCGCAGAAATGGATCCGGTGAATTCAGACTGGTTGGTTGGGGATGGACAGATGGAGGTCATCCCCATGAATTCTGATGATCAGCGATTTCCCTGGAACTATGAAATTGTCTTTTCAAACATCGATTCTATACACACCAGTGAAGTGCGGGTTACAAGCACTGCCAGGGATGAATTTGGGAGCACCATCGCTGCCAGAGACCTTGTTAAATTCCAATCTTTTCCATTTTATGTATTGAATACAAGCTTTGTCGACACATCGGGAAATTATGAGAAAATGGAGCTGCTTGTTCAAGACATGAACGATGACTCACTCTATAGCATACTCGATGACCGCATTCTTGTAGGACCACTCAACTCACGTGGTTGGTGGGCTGGTACCGCGTTTATTCTGGACTTCCGCTCAGCGCAGAATGAATCTGAACTTCCTCAGGCGGGTGACATTTATTCCCTCACATTTAATCGCCCATTTTTTGAAACGGATACACTTTACTTCAATGTGGAGGTGCATGATGAGGTAGATGAAAATCAGGTGAATGATGGCCTGGATGACATCAAGGTCGTACCAAACCCGTATATTGCGACAAATGCCATGGAAGAATCAACGCTTAACACAAATTTGAAGCAGGATCGCAAGATTATGTTTACACACATTCCGGCCAACTGTGAAATCAACATATTCTCAGCCAGTGGCGTACACATCACAGAAATAGTTGTTGAAAACAGCCCTGGCAATGGAAGCATTCATTGGGATCTGGTGAGTAAGGAGGGGCTTGATATTGCCGCAGGTATATACATTTATATGGTCAAAACTGAGACAGGAAAAGTTCATCACGGAAAATTTGCGGTGATAAAATGAGAAGCATAATTAAATTTCAACCCTCACATATACTTCTGGTTGGGCTATGCCTGATGCTGACCTCGGCAGCATTTGCTCAAAAACCCGATAAGGTTGGTACT
>CAZVSF010000054.1:0-15885 GCA_964630195.1 uncultured Lentisphaeria bacterium | reverse complement strand
GTCGGAACGGGGAGATTTGAACTCCCGACCTCTTGACCCCCAGTCAAGCGCGCTAACCGGGCTGCGCCACGTTCCGTTATTCCGGGCTGCCTGTCCTGTCGTAGTCTTGACGAAGACGGACGCCACGTTCCGTATTTCTGAAGCGGCCTAATTAAAGTATTGAATCACTCCGAATCAAGGAGCTTTAAGTGGCGGAATGAAGTTTATGAGTCGATGAGATCAATGAGCTGTTTGAGCTCAGCTCTGAGACCCGTGAGAAATTTCTTATAGGATTCAGGAGATAAAGCCTCAGTCAGTGCAGCAGTAGCTCTGGGTTTCTCACCATTTTGACTATGATCATCAACGACGGCAGGGGATGGAGCCGGGGTTTCACCCAGGCTGGCAATATTGAGGACCTGACCATTGTCCTGCAATTCCTTCAGCTTCTGCCTGGCACCCTCGATGGTGTACTTCTTCTCGTAGAGCAAGGTTTTGATAAAATTGACCAGTTCAATATCCTTCTCGCGGTAGGTTCTATTTCCGGCCCTGTTTTTGGCCGGGGACAGTTGTGGAAACTCAGACTCCCAATAGCGCAAAACGTATTGCTTTAAGTCGGTGGCCTCGCTTACTTCACCAATTGAATAATACAGTTTTTTGATGGCTTCCCTGGGCATATTCCACTCGCTCTATACTAAATCTATGTTAAACACTTGAACCATTACTTTAATTATAATCTCTTATTGTACGTTCATCAAGGCTTTAATAGCAAGCCGGCAACCTTTTTTTCTGAATCACTTGAAACCTTTATTACACCCATTCCTGACTAAAACTATAATTTCCAGACATCGAAATATCGCTTTAAAGCTCTGCTTTAAGTTCAATCGCCCAAAAAGCGGGGTTGTTATCAGGTCGAGGTTGAATAAATTTTCGCCATGAGTGATGATAAGCATATCAAACTGGTCTTGCGCAATAAACGCGCTTTTTATGAATATGAAATTCTGGAAAAATTTGAGGCTGGAATATCCCTGCATGGCACGGAGGTCAAATCGATACGGGCTGGCAAGCTGAATATGGGTGATGCCTACGCAACACATCGCAATGGCAGCATATCCCTGTTAAACCTGCACATCTCCCCATGGGAAACAGCCAATGAATACGATCAGCACGATCCAACAAGACCTCGGCGCCTGCTCCTCCATAGACGTGAGATCAGAAAATTGAGCCATGACATTGAAGCCAAAGGATATACCTTGTTACCCCTCAGTCTGTATTTTAAGGCGGGCAAGCTAAAGGTTGAGTTGGGACTCGCCAGAGGTAAGAACATCAGGGATAAAAGGCAGACCGCACTCAAACGTGATGCCGCTCGCGAAATGGATCGGGCACGAAAACTCAGTCGATAATGAAGTCGGAGAATCAATTGAAATTTCCACCAGTTAATGAACAGATAGATATCCTTTCCCGTGGCGTGGAAGACTTTGTCTCACCCGAGGGCCTGGAGGCAAAGCTTAAAATATCGCTGGACACGGGGAAACCCCTTAAAGTAAAGCTTGGGGCCGATCCCAGCCGTCCTGATCTGCATATCGGACACGCTGTGGTGCTTAGAAAATTGCGTCAATTTCAGGATCTGGGCCATCAAGCCATTTTGATCATTGGTGATTTTACAGCCTCCATTGGAGACCCCACAGGTAGAAATAAGACCCGACCCAGTATCACCCTGGATGAGGCTCGAGATTTTGGGAAATCATATCTGGAGCAGGCTTCGCTCATTCTCGATACCAATCGACTAGAGGTGGTCCATAATTCAGACTGGTTGAACAGTATGGATTTCTCGGAAGTGATCAAACTCGCCGCCCAGGTAACCGTGGCCCAAATGTTGGAGAGGGACGACTTTTCTCAACGATATAAAGGTGGAACACCCATATCTGTGCATGAATTCCTCTATCCGCTGGCCCAGGCTCAGGACTCGGTCCATCTACATGCTGATGTTGAACTCGGGGGGACGGATCAGCTCTTTAACCTCCTCATGGGTCGGGAACTCCAGAAGAAGTCAAAGCAAGGTCAACAGATCATTATGACGCTGCCCCTGCTGGAAGGCACAGATGGCGTTGAAAAGATGTCAAAGAGCTATGATAATTACATCGGACTCTCTGATCCACCAGCAGAAATGTTTGGAAAGGTACTGTCCATCCCCGATGAGATGATCATCAAGTACCTGACCCTGACCACTAATCTTCCCATGGACGAGGTCAGGGCTATCGAGGAAAAGATGAAAGCCGGAGAAAATCCACGCGATTTCAAGCGGCAGCTGGGACGAGAGCTGGTCAAGGTCTACTATGATGAGGATGCAGCCCAGGAAGCCCAGACAGCCTTTGATAATCTATTCATTAAAAAGGATATCCCGGATGAGATGCCGGAGATCATTCTGGAATCAAATGATGAAACCCTGCTCTCGGTTCTCAATATGAGCGGGCTGTTCGCCAGCAAGGGAGAAATTCGCAGACTTATCAAGCAAAATGCAGTCAGTGTGGATGGCGAAAAGGTCAGAGATGAATTTCTACCTTTTGACAGCAGGGGTAGTAGCGTGATCAAGGCGGGGAAAAGGAAATTCATCAGAGTCATCAACAAATAAAGTATTCATTTACATTCAGTTAAGACGGGTGAAGACAGTGAAATGATCGAGATCAAAGGCATCACCAAGCGCTATGAATCAATTGTAGCTGTGGAACATCTCGATATGAAAGTCCAACCCGGTCGTATTTTTGGGTTTCTTGGTCCTAATGGCGCTGGCAAGACCACTGCAATCCGCATGCTTATGAATATTATCATCCCTGATGAGGGAACCATTCTATTCGATGGCAGTGAAAAAAGACCACCCGCCAATCAAATAGGTTATTTACCTGAGGAACGTGGCTTATATCAAAAGATATCCGTGTTCGAGACGCTGCAATATTTTGCTCACTTGAGAAGTGTTGCTGATTCTGACAAAAAGATCAAGACCTATCTGGATAGATTTGACCTCGGAACGAGACTCCAATCCAAGGTGAGTGAATTGTCCAAGGGTAATCAGCAAAAACTGCAATTCATCAACACAATTTTGCATGATCCTCAGTTTATCGTCCTGGATGAGCCATTCTCCGGCTTGGATCCAGTCAACCAATTACTGCTCAAGGAAATCCTTGAAGAGAAGAAGCGGGCAGGGAAGACCATTGTGTTCAGCTCTCACCAGATGGACCAGGTTGAAAAACTCTGTGATGATGTCGCTTTGATAAATAAGGGTCGCCTCATTACTGCAGGGAATCTTGAGAAGATCATGGAATCCGAAGGAACACAAAGATTGCAAGTAATACCACTCAACGCTGAAGATCTGGGGCATCAGTGTTTCTCTGCATTCGAATCAGAACAGATCGATGAATCCATCTATATCGAAATTGGAGAACATACCAAACAGGAAATAATTGCTTCGATCAACAACTCCATCGATATAAAATCCATCAAAGTCGCTTCACAGGGTCTTGAAGAGATATTTATTCAATTGGTCCAGGGGTCGGCGGCATGAATTTCTGGAAAATAGCCTGGTTTGAATATCGACGCAGGATTCGCTCAAAATGGTTCATCATCGGGACCTTCGGTATGCCTATCCTGGTGCTTGGTATCAGTCTGGGTACTGGTTATTTGGCTGGATCAGGTGCTGGGCTGGAAACCAAGCATTTTGGGGTCATCGATGAAACCTATTATTACGGTGAACAGCTCTCCCAGGTGATCGATGAAAGATTTGCTGAGAAAGAGACACCACCCTTTGAGTTGGCTGTTTCCAATGGCAAGTTCGAAACGCTGCAGGCTCAATTTGATGCGCTGGTCCTGGACAAATCCCTGGATGCTTATCTGGTCATTCCGGCTGATTTTGAGTTCGAAGCACAGATCAGGAACTACGCCAGGTCCAGCACAAGTTCCAGGTCTGTTGATGTCATTGAATCCGAGCTAAAAGAATTACTCCTCAAACAAAAGTCCGAGAAACTATCATTGTCAGATGAGGTACTCGATCAGATCTTTTTTGACATCGATGTTGCCAATTTTGACATTGGGGCCGATGAAGAGCGCGAAACCGAAGAGCTGGTTGCCGATTATCTCGCTCCCTTTATCTTCATGTTTCTGCTTTTTCTGGGAATTTTTACCGGTGGTCAGTTACTGCTACGGGCGGTATTGGAGGAGCGGTCATCACGTGTGATCGAGGTCCTGTTGTCAACTGTAAGCTACAATGATCTGATGAGTGGCAAAATATTAGGCCTGGGCATGTTGGGTTTGACGCAATCAGCCATTTACCTCATTGTGGCTTTCTTTGCTGGGAATTATTATGAGTTGTCCATCTTAACCCCAACCATTGGGTTACTCTACTTCACTTATTTTATCCTTGGGTACCTGTTGTATGCTGGTATTTATATCGGTGTTGGGGCACTTTTTGATTCGGAGCAGGAAGCCCAGCAAGCCATCCAGATCATCACATTCATTGCCATTATTCCCATGGTCCTGTGGACCCTGGTGATCGAGAATCCCAATTCCACCCTGGTCAATGTCCTGAGTTACATCCCCTTGGTAACTCCCTTTTTTATGATGATAAAGATTGCCCTGGGAGAAACAACGCAGCTACAGATACTAACTACCATATCCATAATGATTATAAGTGTTTATGGCAGTATGAGACTTTCCGCAAAGGTATTTAGAACCGGCATTTTACTGTACGGAAAGCGCATTACTTTGCCGGAAATATACCGATGGATCAAAGCTTAGAATTTTAATCGACTGTTATTCTTGACATACCTGAAGCTACATTTATCTTCTTCAGGTTTTTAAAATTTAACGATTGCCAAGGGAGCGACGATGGCTGAAAATGTGAAAGAGTTTACAGATAGCAACTTTAACGCTGAAGTAATTGAGTCTGATGTACCTGTTCTGGTTGATTTTTGGGCAGTTTGGTGTATGCCATGTAAAATGGTTGCCCCTGTTGTTGCAGAAATTGCCGGTGAGTACAACGGCAAGCTGAAAGTTGGAAAATTAGACGTTGATGGCAATCCCGGGGTTGCTCAAAAGTATGGTATTCGTAGTATCCCGAGTCTCTTGATCTTTAAAAATGGGGAAGTCTCACAGATGCTTGTGGGAGCGGTTCCGAAACCTCAGATTACAGCCAAGGTCGATGCAGTTCTAGGTTAAACTCCACAACATTAGTTATTTAAAATGCCATTCTCAGGAATGGCATTTTTTTTACCACCGGGGACCATCAGTTCCTATATTGAAAACGATACCGGGGTGTCCATGTCCTCCTTTGTGAGGAATGGACTGAGAACAAACCCTTTGAACCTGATCTGGATCATGCCAGCGTAGGGAGGAATTATGCAGCGCTTTACAACCCTAATTTCAATTGTTTTTTCATTTCAATCACTTCTGATAGCTCAACAGATCGAGCTAACAGGCCAGGTAACAGACATAGTCACATCACAACCCATTGCAGGATGTGAGATCATTACCGAAAGGTCAGCCGCTATCACCAATGATGTGGGTGATTATTCCATCTCTGTTGCAAAAAATGATCTTGTCACTTTTCAACATATCGGCTACCAAAATATTGCTCTGGCAGCATCTGCAGTTCCAGCTATAGTACAAATGACTCCCGTGATGTTACAGGGTGAAGAAGTCAAGGTTTACGGTGCGCTTCGCACCCAGTCCGTGCTTGAATCAGGAGCCAGCATCTCGGTTATTCGTCAGCATGAAATTGCCCAATCCAGCGAGCCTCATTTCCAGACCCTGATAAACACTATCCCGAATTTGAACTGGGCAGGTGGAAGTTCAAGACCGAGATACTTTCAGATCAGGGGTATTGGGGAACGATCCCAATATGCTGGTGATGGTCCGCCAAATTTCTCTGTCGGTTTCAGCGTGGACGATCTGGATCTGAGCGGCATTGGCATGTCTGGTCTTACCTTTGATGTGAATCGCATCGAGCTGTTTCGTGGCCCCCAATCCTCAATTTATGGTCCCAACGCGCTGGCAGGCTTCATCGTGCTTCGTTCAGAAGACCCAGGTGAATCCCACGATGCCTATGTGAAGGTATCAGCAGGAAATGCCAACACTTACAGTCTGGGAGCTGCCTTCAATTTACCGGAAATTTCAAAGGTGCAAACCCGGGTGGCAATCTATCACGGGTACAACAATGGCTACAGACACAACGAATACTTAGATGTCGATAATACAAACCAACGCAAAGAATCCATGGGTCGCATCAAGCTCATCTGGTCAGCGCTTCCAAATCTGCGATTTAAGGCTACCCTTCTGGCTGTTAATCTCGATAATGGCTATGATGCCTGGAGTCCTGACAATGCGCCTTTCCGGACCTATACAGACAACCCTGGGAAAGACAGTCAGCAGCTCAATGCAGGTGTTGTTAAAGCGATCTACGATATTTCACCCAGAACATCTTTACAGTCCATCAGCAGTTCATCCCTTGCCAGGATGGAGAATAGTTATGATAGCGATTGGGGCAATGATGCGTTTTGGCTGGAAGAGCCCTATAATTTTGATCCCGCTGTAGAGGGGTGGCGATACGACTTCTCCGACAAACTGCTCCGTAGACGGGAGACCCGGACTCAGGAAATACGTTTCAACCATAGCAGTTCCAATGAGAGAATACGTATGATAGCAGGTCTCTATTATAAGGACCTTCTTGAGCAGGATGATGCTGAAGGCTATCTGTTTGGTGGTGATGAATCTGAACTGCAAAGTGAGTTTCAACTGAGGAATCAGTCTGTTTATGCTCAGCTGGATTATGACATTTCAGAAAAATTATTATTCACGACCAATTTCCGGACCGGGAAGCGAAGTACCGACTATAGTGATAACAAGCAAACTGAGTTCAGTATGACCGACCAACTCAGTGGTGGCAAGATCGCCCTGCTATTCAGGATCAATGACCGTAAAAGTGTATTTGTGAATGTTGCCAGGGGTTTTAAGGCCGGTGGAATCAATCAACATCCTCGAATTCTTGATATCAATCGACCCTTTTCACCTGAATATGTCAATAATTATGAAGTAGGATTTCGCTCTGTATCGAACAGCAGTATGTTTTCGATCACATCTTTTTATACTCAACGTATTGATCAACAGGTTTCTCTATCCAGTCAACAGGATCCCATGGATCCAAACAGCTTTACCTATTATATCGGCAATGCCTCAGAGGGCTATTCGTATGGTATGGAACTGGAATTGTCTCAGAATTTGACCAAAACTCTTCAATTTTCTGCTTCCCTTGGTCTGCTGGAGTCCAAGACCAAAGATTATTCCTTTGAAGTTGCCCCCACGGAATGGATTACCCTCGGAGACCGGGCATTTGCCCATGCACCAAGCTATTCATATCATGTCAGTTTTGAGTATCTGCCTACAGGTAAGCTCTCCATCCAAGCTTCGATCTCAGGCAAAGACAAATTCTACTTCTCTGAGAGCCATGATCAGGTCTCCAAGCCTTATAGCGTAGTAAATCTTGGAATGACTTACAGATGGTCTCCATCCCTTAATTTTTCACTTTTCGCAGACAACCTCCTGGATACGCGCTACGCCACTCGCGGGTTCTACTTTGGATTGGAACCCCCGAACTATAATGAAAAATTATACCTGACCTATGCTGATCCCCGACATTTGGGACTATCAGTGAAGTATCGGTTCTAATGTTATAAATTATGGGTTCCTGAGCTATCTTTGTCCTATTTTAGGAGGTTCAATAGGAGACACGATGAAAATAATTGATGTGATCGTAGGTGTTCGTCCTGATTTTATTCGGGCTGGCGCACTGATGCAAGCATTCCAGGATTTTAATGATAAGCTTGATGCCAGGATCATTCACACCGCACAACATTACGACCCCGAGCTCAGCAAAGATATTCTCGATCAATTGGGAGTGGAAGCCCCACATGTTTACCTGGATTTTAATGCCATCCTTGGCATTGGGAAAATGGCTTCAACATTGCTCGCTTACGAAAACCAGCTCAATTTAGATCGACCTGATATGGTAGTGGTGATGGGAAATTCAGATTCAGCACTTGCAGCTGCCATGGTCGCCTCACGTGCTGGCATTCCTGTTGCCCATGTGGATGCAGGAGTGCGTTCATATGATAAGACATCCGTTGAGGAGCACAATGATCTGCTCATCGATAGATTATCCACATATTTGTTCACCTCCAATGAAGAATCTGTCATCAACCTGATTCGTGAAGGCTATGACAATACCAATATTCTTGAAGTTGGCAATGTCAGGGCTGACGCAGTATTCAGGAATCTTGGCTTTGCGGAAGATAGTAATGTGCTGGATCGCTATGGTCTGGAGGAGAATGCCTACATCCTATTAACGCTTCATCACGACAACACCCTGAATAATAAAGAGTTTATGACCCATTTCCTTGCAGCGATCGAAATGCTTTCTGAAGGACTGCGGATCCTGGTCGTGCTTCATCCAAAGACATTGCAGCGATTGGAAGATATGCCTGAAGTCATGCTTGATCCGGGGACAAATCTTCAATTTGTCACCTCACAACCCTATCATGACATCTTGAAATTGGTCAAAAATACAGCTGTTGTCATTACAGATTCTCAGGGGCTACAGGAAGAAACGAGCATCCTTGGGGTCCAGTGTCTGACTATTGGTTCTCTCACAAATCGACCGATAACACTGGCCAGGGGCACCAACACGCTCATGGGCTTTGATGTTGCCGCCATCCAGCAAAAAATATTATCCATTATCGATGGTGATAGAATTGATGGGTTTCCAATTGATGGGTGGGAAGGAAAAGCGGCACAAAGAATTGCGCGTCTTATATCAGAATTTGATTAGACCGTCCCACTAAAATTGTGTTGGGATTTTGAATTTTTCCACTGTTTCAAACATATCTCAAGTGTATTTTCTTCCATTATCTAAGCATATGAATAACTCGCATAACAAAACCCGTATTTTGATCGTTGAGGATGAACGTCTCCCGGCTGAGGACCTTTCACTGCGTCTGCAAAAAAATGATTTCAAAGTTGTAGGGATAGCGGGTACCGGTGCGCAGGCCGTAAAATTGGCCAAAGATACCGAACCCGATATCATTCTCATGGATATCAAACTTCGGGGTAAGATGAATGGCATTGAAGCAGCCAAAAATATCCATTCCAACCTCGCAGCCCCGATCATATTTACAACTGCGTATGGCGATGAGAACCATATCGCCCAGGCGATGGAAGATGCTGATGCCTATGGGTTTTTGCACAAACCGATTGAGGATCAGGCTATTCAGACCATGATCAAGATAGCACTTACGCGGTTTGCCACTGATCAAATGATGCTGAGGATCAATGAGCTGTTGTCCCTGAAAGACTCCATTTATAGTGGATTGGATTCCACGAATAGCGTGGCTGAGATTGGCGAGTTGCTACACAATACCTTCTCATCAAGCAATATATTTAAGAATTTTTGGATCGTTCTGTGGTCCGCAGAGGATAAGATCGCTGCAGCTCAATCATCAGGTTTACCTGAGGATATTTTCCAGAAATATCTTAAAAAGCGAGATCGAAAAAGTCTGGAGAATCAAAAAATGATGATTCCAGACGAACTTATGAGCTCGTTACTTCATGAAGAATCGTACCAGATACTCATTCGCGGGGAAAAGCAGATAGTAGGTCTTGTCGGATTTACCTGGAATCTTAAGATTCCAAATTTTCGCAATGAATTAACCGTAATAAAAGATGTAGCTCACCTGATCTCGCAGAGCATTAAAAATATTCAACTTAAAGATGTTCACGAAAAAAATCAACGTCAAATGACTGACTCTGAAGCGCATATCAAAGCCATCGTCGAGCAATCTGCCACGGGTATCTTCATTGTAGATCACAATTCCAAGTTCGTTTATGTCAATGATAGACTCTGCCAGATCCTGGGTCGATCTCGTAACGAGTTAGTGGACAGCGTATTTGGGGATTACCTGGGTCCCTCACGGCTGGAAACAATCAGCAAATTTGAATCAAAAGGCTCGGTGATCGCGGGACCAAGTGAATATTTTCTGGATATTGTGCGACCGGATGGCGAGATCCGCGATGTCCTCATTTCGGTAAGCTCTTTTACGGATAGTCTGGGAGCCAAGAAAAATATCGGTCATGCTCTCGATACCACCGATCAAAATATTGCCAATCTGGAAATAAAAAAATTGAGTCAGGCTGTCGAGCAAAGCCCCGTTATGACCATAATCACCGATGTTGATGGTGATATGCAATATGTCAACAGCAGTTTCTTATCCAACATGGGGTATACGCAGGATGAACTCATCGGGCAGAATCCACGTGTTTTCAAATCAAATTACCATGACAGGACATTTTATGCGCATTTATGGGATACCATCAAAAGTGGGGATGTCTGGTCTGGAGAAATAGTCAATAAAAAGAAGGGCGGTGAACTCTGTTGGGGGAAAGTGTCGATTTCACCGATCAGGAGTTCCAGCGGCACTATAACCCACTTTGTAGGGTTGACACAAGATATTAGTCAACAAAAGGAGGAGGAAGAGCGTGCCAAGAAGGACCAGAAACTCCGGGATGTGCTCTATGCCATCACGTCTGCAGCCATTAAGGCTCAGGATGTGTCCAGTCTCTATGAAAAAATATATCAATTTATCAGCGAGATCATTTCAACCAGTAATTTTTTCCTGGCCATGCTAAACAAAGAGGACAACACGCTTTATTTCCCATTTGAAAAGGACTATTACGAGTCGGCCTTACCTGAAAGCATTCCATGTGATCCAGAGACTTCCCTTACTGCAAAGACCATTGTTCAAAAGAAAACGATCCATGTCAAACAGGATGAGATCAGGGATATGGTGAAAAGCGGACAGGTGACGCTTGCCGGTGAATTGCCCAGTGTCTGGTTGGGAATTCCTTTACTGGTGAAGGATGAAGTCATTGGTGCGTTTGTCCTCCAGGAATACGATGGTCTAACCCAATATGAGGATGAAGATGTTCGACTCCTTGACCTGGCAGCTGGCCAGGTGGCGCTCACCATTGACCGTGCCCGTAAAGCCAGAGCTTTAAAAGAACTGGCTGATGAGTTAGCCAATGCAAATGGCATGAAAGAGCTGCTTCTTGATGTGATCACCCACGATCTACGAAATCCCGCTGGTGTGATCAGTTCCATCACCGAAATGTTGATCGCTGAAGACAAGTCCAACGAGATGTTTGAAGTGTTGAGCGGTAGTGCCGCCAGTCTTATGGAAGTTATTGAGAACGCAACGGTATTATCCAAACTCAGTATTGGGGAAGATATCTCCAAGGTAGATATTGATCTCGTTGCTTTACTGAGGTCCTTGGAATCTGAGTTCTCATCTCAATTATCCATGGCATCCATGAAGCTAAACCTTGTACTGCCAGATAGCCTTCCTATCCAGGCTAATCCAATCATTGTTGAAGTTCCTAAGAATTATATCAGTAATGCCATCAAATATTCTGTCCAGGGAGATACCATAGATGTGGTGCTGAAAGAGGAAGATGGTTGCCTGACCCTGCGCGTGAATGACTCTGGGAGTCCCATCGCAGCTGAATTGAGGGATTCCGTTTTTGAACGCAATGTTCAGCTTGGCGAGGGTGAAAAGCGTGGGAGAGGACTTGGACTCGCCATTGTCAAACGAATTGCCCATGCACATGATGCCACTGTAGGCATAGAAGACTCCCCACGAGGCGGCAATAGTTTCTATTTAAAATTCCATTCTGAATAGACGCATTTTCCTGCCTACCTGCCTTCCTGTTTGATACGAGATATTCGAGCGTATATTGAGACCTATGATAAGATCTGAAGTTCGTAATTTTTGCATAATTGCACATATTGACCATGGAAAATCGACCCTGGCTGATCGATTGCTCGAGGAAACACACACCCTCTCCGATAAACAGATGATGAATCAAGTTCTGGATGACATGGATCTTGAACGAGAACGTGGTATTACCATTAAATCACACCCCATACAGGTCAAGTATAAAGCCTCAGATGGTATAGATTATGTCTTGAACCTCATAGACACACCTGGACATGTTGATTTCAGCTATGAGGTTTCCCGCAGTTTGGACGCATGCGAAGGCGCTCTGCTCCTTGTGGATGCAGCACAAGGTGTTGAAGCACAAACGGTGAGCAATGCCATGCTGGCGGTTGAGAGTAACCTGGAGATCATCCCTATTATCAATAAGATCGATCTCCCTTCAGCGCAGATCGAAAATGTAAAATCGCAGATCGTGGATCTGCTCGGTTGTGATGATGAGGATATCATACAGGCATCCGCTAAAGCGGATATTGGTATTCATGATATTCTGGAAGCCATTGTTAAACGGATTCCCGCCCCTCAGGGTAATGACGATCTGCCCCTGAGAGCACTGGTGTTCGATAGTACCTATGATGTTTACCGTGGCGCTGTGGCATATGTGCGCGTTCTCGAGGGCCAGCTGAGATCCAAAGAAATTGTAAGATTCATGGCCAGTAAGGAAGCATACGAAGTCGCCGAGCTGGGATATTTCAAATTAAAGAAATTCAAGGGGGATATCCTTCGAGCTGGTGATGTAGGCTATATCATGGCCAACATCAAGGATATCAGCGAGATTCGTGTTGGAGATACGGTCACGACTGCAAAAGATGGTGCCTCTGAGGCGCTCACAGGCTATCGAGAAGTAAAACCTATGGTCTACTCAGGGGTTTATCCCATTGTGTCAGACGACTATGCAAATCTTAGAAAAGCGCTTGAAAAATTAAATCTGAATGATGCTGCTTTAACCTGGGAACCGGAGACTTCAGGTGCGCTGGGGTTTGGATTTCGTGTTGGTTATCTTGGGTTACTCCACATGGAGATCGTCCAGGAACGTCTGGAGCGTGAGTTTGCAATTGATCTTATCACCACACAACCAAACGTTGAATTCAAGGTTTTTCGCAAGGATGACACGCACATCATGGTGGATAAGCCCAGTGATCTGCCCGAACCGGGTGAGATCGACAGGATCGAGGAACCATATGTCAGTGCCGAAGTGCTTACACCACCTGAATATATCGGTAATCTGATGAAGCTGATCATCGACAAGCGTGGCATATATAAATCAACACATTACCTGGACGAGTCCAAGGTTCAGATCTATTTTGAGATCCCCCTGTCTGAGATCATCTTTGATTTCTATGATCAATTAAAAAGCACCTCAAGGGGATATGCATCCTTCGATTATGAACCGATTGATTTTCGTCAGGGAGATCTTGTCAAATTAGACATTTTAATCGCCACAGAACGCGTAGATGCCCTTTCCCAGATCGTCCATCGTGATAAGGCTTACGATCATTCCAGAAGACTATGTGCCAAACTTAAGGAATTGATTCCAAGACAGCAATTTGAAGTAGCCATTCAGGGGTCTATCGGACAAAAGATCATTGCCCGTGAAACAGTCAGGGCTTTGCGGAAGAACGTTACAGCAAAATGTTATGGTGGTGACATCACCAGAAAGCGTAAGCTCCTTGAAAAACAAAAAGCGGGTAAGAAACGCATGAAACAGGTCGGCAGCGTCGAAGTACCACAAGACGCCTTTCTGGCTGTGCTCAAACTGAATGACTAGTATGTCCTTAATGGAATTCTAAAAGCCCCAGAAAACTGTTCATGGCCAAAAAAGTCTCTGTCTTTCGACAATATCTAAATAGCTCCAAATCCCTGCATTACGGCCTCATAATAACCTTGCCGGCGCTTGCCATTTATGAGATCGGAATACTGCTTCTGTTCAAAAATTCATTTTTTGAGTTACGCAATAGCGGTGAAATATTATTGCGCAGCCTGTTCGATTATCTCGGTCTCACAAATCCCATGGTCCTCTCGGGCATTCTGCTCCTCATCTTTATTGTCGTGATGGTCCGAGGTTATAAAATCGAAAAAAAGCCTGGCATTCACGCCAACTATATCGTTTACATGCTTCTTGAGAGCATGCTCTGGGGAAGTCTGATCTTTATCAGTTTGCAACTATTTACAAGATTGCCACTCCAAATTATCAGCATGGAAGCCAAACTAACGAATCTCAACCTTGCCCTTGGAGCCGGGATTTTCGAGGAACTGATTTTCAGACTTGTGGTCATTAATGCTTTTCTGGTAATACTTGAACGAGGTGTTTTGTTGGAGTCTCGATTCTCCATCCCGCTGGCCATTATTCTCTCTGCTATAGTGTTTGCCGGATTTCATCTATTTATGGAGGTATACAGTTCTCCCATATTTGCTCAGCGTGTTTTTGGTGGTATCCTCCTGGGGACCCTGTTTTATACCAGGGGATATGGAATAAGTGTCTATGCCCATATTGTTTATAATTTTCTTATACTTGCCTATACCTGGTAAATATCTTTTTTCAGTGCAGGAACGATATAGGGGTACCCATCGTTAATGCATCTGAGAAGCTTTATAATGATCCATTCACATAATCATATTATCAACAATATCAGGTAGCCCCATTTACTGGCGAATAACATTCATGATCCTTTCACTGGGTTATTTCCTTGATTCAGCTTCTGCTGGGGATACAACAAATCTCCCAATCAGGTCGTCTGATTCCCTGCGTCTCATTATTGACGCTGATACATTAAGCATTCAGCGGATCTTCAGCATCGATCATCCCACATATTACCCGGTCGGTGATACGAACCAGGTCCAGCCGGTTTCCCAGGCAGTTGCCAATAATACAAGCGGACTTGACGCGGTGGGAACCATATCAAGGGGTATTCAGGTATCCAGCAATTCCTCTGTTTCACTGCAATCAAGCATGTACCTCAAAATTAGAGGAAATCTGAGTGAACAGTATACCGTTCAAGGTGTCCTCACAGACAAAACCTCACCGCTTCAGCCCATTGGTAACACCAGACGATTAAATGATTTTGAAAGAGTGATGGTTCACATTGAGGGACCAGCGCTGAGTGCCAGCATTGGTGATATTGATCTAAGATTGGACAACGGAAAATATGGAAAACTTGATCGATCCATTGAGGGGATCAGTTTTCAGGCAAGATCTGAGAAAGGTACTGTGGGGGGTGCACTTGGGTTTAGCTATGGCAAATATCATTTGTTGCAGATCCAGGGTAAAAATGGCAAGCAGGGTCCCTACCGGTTGACAGGTTCAAGCGGTGAAAAATATATTATCGTGATCGCAGGTTCTGAAAAGATCAAACTGGATGACAGATCACTCATCAGAGGTGAAGATGAAGACTATATAATTGATTATAATGCTGCTGAAATTCATTTTACCCAGAAAAATATACTTTCGGCAAATTCCCGAATCAGTATTGAGTTCGAATATGTCCCTGATATTTATCTTTCTTCCTATTCATTCGGTAAACAACTCATAAGTGGAGAGGTCTCACTAGGCCAATCTTCAGACTCTCCAATATACATATCTGCAGCCTGGCAGGATATTCGTGATAATAGCAGAAATCCGCTTGGAAATGTGGAAGCAGAGGATCTGGAACACATTTTTGAGGATCTGGGACACAATACGGGAGCCACAGATGTCAGTGGAATCGTCCTGGATTCGCTTAATGGGAGCTATGATATGGATAGTTCTGGTGTCCTCATCTACCGAGGCGATCAAATGGGGGATTACGCTGTCAACTTCAACTTTGTAGGGCTTGAAAGAGGTAGCTATCGAAAAGTTCAAGATGGATTCGCACAATATTTTGTCTATGATACTACTTTGGGCGAATACCTGCCTGCACAACGATATATCGCACCTCAGGCTACTTCAGTCTTTTCCCTGACAGGCCATCTGAGCCGGAACAGTGCAGTTGCCGCATTCGATCTGGGAATCTCCCAGAATACCAAAAATTTGTATGCAGAGGATGTTAATGCACCCAACAAA
>CAZVSF010000053.1:0-15921 GCA_964630195.1 uncultured Lentisphaeria bacterium | reverse complement strand
ATTAAAGACGCTTGGCATTGAATTCTCTGAAGAGATCGTGCGAAGCTGAAACAGGGTAAATAATGAGAATACAGGTTATATAATAAATATTTAATTAAAGAGGTAGTTATGGATTTTTTGAAAGAGCTGGGTATTCAGGAGTTTAATGCAGGCGCCTGTGTTGGCGCAGGGGAATGGCTGGCCACCGGAGGAGACGATATCCTTAAATCCGTTAACCCGGCCACTGGTGAGCTCATTGCCAGTGTCTATCAATGTACGGAAGAAGCGTATGAGCAGGTCGTAGCACAGGCCGCTGAAGCATTTAAAGAATGGCGACAGGTCCCGGCGCCGGTTCGCGGTGAATTGGTTCGCAAAATGGGAGAGGCTTTAAGAGAGAAAAAAGATGCCCTGGGAAATCTGGTCTCCCTGGAAATGGGAAAAATAAAACAAGAGGGTGATGGTGAAGTTCAGGAGATGATCGATATCGCCGATTTTGCAGTGGGTCAATCGCGCATGCTATATGGCAGTACCATGCATTCCGAGCGCTTTCAACACAGGATGTATGATCAATACCATCCGCTGGGTGTTGTAGGTATCATCTCAGCTTTCAATTTTCCTGTGGCCGTGTGGGCCTGGAACTCATTTCTTGCTGCCATTGCCGGCGATACAACCATTTGGAAACCCTCTTCAACAGCCCCTCTCTGTGGAATTGCCGTTCAGAACATCTGCAACAAGGTTTTGACTGATAATGGTTATAAAGGCATCTTCAATCTGGTCATTGGTCGTGGTTCAGTCATTGGTGAGCGATTGATCAATGACAATCGCATTCCCCTGGTTTCCTTTACTGGATCTACGCCCATGGGACGTCATGTTGGTGAAGTCGTTGCAAAACGTTTTGGTTCTACCATCCTTGAACTGGGCGGCAATAATGCCATTATCATTGATGATACGGCTAATCTTGATATGGCTATTCCTGCCACTGTTTTTGGTGCTGTGGGGACCGCCGGTCAGAGATGTACTTCAACGCGTCGAATTCTGATTCAAGACTCTATTATGGATTCCTTCGTAGAAAAGCTTGTGAAGGCCTATAAGCAGGTTCGTATCGGCGATCCTCTGGCTGAGGGAACCCTCATGGGTCCAATGGTTGATGCTGGAGCGGTAGAAGATTACGAGCATGCCATCCAGGAAATAAAAAAGGCGGGTGGTGAAATTGTCGTCGGTGGCAAGGCCCTGAAAGACAGGAATGGCTATTTTGTTGAGCCCACAATTGTGCTGGGAGAAAACCATTGGGAAATTATCAAGACCGAGACATTCGCACCCATTCTTTACATCATACCCTTTAAAACCATTGATGAAGCCATTGAGTTGCACAACGCAGTCCCTCAGGGACTTTCTTCGGCCATGTTCACCATGAATATGCAGCATGCTGAGAGGTTCCTGTCGCACACCGGTTCTGATTGTGGTATTGCGAATATAAATATTGGTACTTCAGGTGCTGAAATTGGCGGTGCTTTTGGTGGCGAGAAGGAAACAGGTGGTGGGCGAGAATCTGGATCAGATGCCTGGAAAGCCTATATGCGTCGTCAGACAAACACCATAAATTGGAGCAAGGATCTACCGCTGGCACAGGGCATTTCCTTTGATCTCTAATCAATGAATTATAGCGGGGTATTTTTTGCCCCGCTATACAATATATGCCTCCTGGTAAACTTTATATCGTCTCCACACCCATCGGAAATCTTGGTGATTTTACCTTTCGGGCTGTTGATGTCTTGAAATCAGTGCAACTTATTGCTGCAGAGGATACACGGGTTTCAGGTGTTTTGCTAAAGCACTATGAGATCTCAAAACCCATGCTTCCTTACCATGATCACAATAAGGAACAGGCAACCCCGGGTCTCTTGCGGAAAATGGAGAATGGTGATGATATAGCCCTTATTTCAGATGCAGGCACACCCCTTATAAGCGATCCAGGCTTCTATCTGGTCCGTGCAGCAATTGAACACAAGATCGAGATCGTTCCCATACCGGGAGCATCTGCTATGCTCGCCGGTCTGGTGGCTGCTGGTCTCCCATCCGATAGATTTACCTTTGAAGGATTTTTGCCCAGGAAAAAGGGTCGACAGACGCGCTTTAAAGTGCTCGCAGAGGACCCGAGAACGATCATTATTTATGAATCTCCCCATCGTGTGAGTAGAACTTTGAAAGATATTGGTGAGTATATGGGGGATAGGCAGTTGGTGATTGGCAGGGAGATTACCAAGAAATTTGAAGAATTCATTCGTGGTACCGTCTCAGAGATCAGGGAACAGTTGGATACACGCAGCATTAAAGGGGAAGTCGTAATCATGATTGGAGGAAATAAGGCGTGAGTAAAGATCAAACATTTGAATACGCCAGGGATGATTTCAATTACCCCCGGTTTATTAAAAGATTCTTACAGAAATTTCTAAACATCGCTATTGTAAAGGTCCAGGACAGCAAGATCGACGCAGCTGGTTTTACAAGGATCAAGTATGTCATTTCATTTATGGGTGTTCTAGCTCTGGTTTTGGGTTTGTATCTATGGTCAGCCCTATTTATCGCGATTTGGCTATTCCTGGATCAGCTTCATCTGCATTTGTTCGTGGATCGTTCAGCTCCCAGCAGTCGCTTCAAACACTTTATTGAAGAAGTGCCCTTTATGGTGGCTTTAAGTCTCCATATGTGGGTACAGGGAAATCTCTGGAGTGGCATGGCTGGTCTTGTTGGTGTCATTGGACTGTATCTGCTCACAAACCTTCAAATGAAATATGATCTGAGCGCAATACATATTCCAAGACTCTATTTCTTACGGTGGGATAGAATGGGCATCATGTTTCTTTTTACGTTGCTGGGTTCCTGGCCTGGGGAACGTGCTTATCTCTATGTCGTACTGCTTGCCTGGTTTCTGGCCGCACTCAGTTTCTATGATTATATCTGGATTTTGATTCAATTGGCAAAAAAGAAAAAATGAAAACCGCCAAACCTATCCTCATTAGTTTTGAAGGCATAGATGGATCTGGGAAGTCCACCCAGTGTAAAATGCTATACCATGAACTGCTGGACCGGGGATATGGAGTTCACCTTTACAGGGAGCCAGGTGGGACCGCTATCTCTGAAAAGATCAGAGACATCCTGCTCGATCGAGAAAACGATGAAATGAGTCCTATTACCGAGATGCTACTCTATTTCTCAAGTAGAAATCAACTTATATCGGAAAAGGTTCTCCCGGCACTGGCCAGGGGGGAAATCGTACTTCTTGATCGATTTGTTGATAGTACCATTGCCTATCAGGGCTATGGTCGTGACCTGCCCATGGAGAGTATTCGCAAAGTCGCAGAAGTGGCCATTGGATCACTCTCTCCAGATCTGACCATCCTGGTTGACACACCACTTGACACCGCCGAAGACAGGATGGACCGTCGAGAGCTGGATCGATTGGAAGCTGAAAATGCTGAATTTAAGCAAAGAACCCGCAATGGGTACCTGCAACTGGTCAAGGATGAACCCCATAGATTTTTATTGCTGGATGGTCGCCAGGGTATTGAAGAATTAAAGAAAATGGTACTCGATCGAGTGGATCAGCTGTTGGAGCCGGTCAATTGAAATACCGAAATCTTGTTTTGCCTGTTCTAACCGTGCTCCTTCTGACAGCATGGTCTGCAACGCTTTATACCCAAGGTCAGTCAGCACGCGTCGAAGGTGAAGCCTCCCTTAAAAAGGTATATCAAACCATCCTGGATCGTTATGTGGCAGAGATCGATCCACAAAAACTGTCTGATGCAGCTATTGTGGGCATGCTTCGCGAATTAGACCCATACTCTCAGCATATTGATGACAATAACTCCTACCGTCTCGATGCCATTACCACGGGCGAATATGGTGGGGTTGGGATTCATCTCGGTCGGATGAATGATTCTTTAATTGTGATCTCACCAATGGATGCGACGCCTGCATTCCAGCAAGGGATTCTGGCTGGTGATCGTATCGTTAAAATTGATTCGGTTTGGACCCGGAAGCTGGCTCTGGATGAAGCATCCAGAATGGTCCGCGGAGAACGGGGTAGTACTGTAAAACTTCTCATCAAGAGAGAAGGAGAGAGGGATCTGATCGAATTTGAGCTCATTCGTGAACTCATCAAGGTCCCCGATGTAAGCTATTCGGGGTTGCTCCGCAATCGGACGGGTTATGTTAAACTCTCAAATTTTTCAAAGTATTCAGCAGAGGATCTTGAGAAGTCAGTTCGCAAGATGAATCAGGTTGGACTGGAAGCACTTATTATTGATGTTCGAGGAAATCCCGGTGGTCTCCTGAGTTCGGCTCTGATGAGCGCTGACCTTTTTATTGAGAAAGGTGCTCTGCTTCTGGAGACCAGAGGTCGCATACACCAGTCGAATAAGAAGTATTTATCGAGAAGGCGACCCATAGTACGGCCGGATTTACCCCTGGCTATATTAATAGATGGAGGCTCGGCTTCTGCTTCTGAAATTCTAGCTGGGATCCTTCAGGACTATGACAGGGCTGTGGTGCTTGGAGAGCCTTCCTATGGAAAAGGGCTGGTTCAAACTGTGACAAGATTATCTCCAGATACGCGACTAAAACTCACCTCTGCAAAATATTATCTGCCCAGTGGACGCTTGATTCAAAAAAGAGAAATTGCACAAGATGTCCTATATGAAGATCTGCTCATCTCACCGGATTCAGCCTTTCATTCGGATAATGACAGGATCTTTGAAGGTGGCGGAGGTGTGGAGCCTGATTTATATGTCGAGGATCTACCAATCAACGATCTGGAGCGGACACTTTGGCGTAAACGATTGTTCTTCAGGTATGCACTGGAGTATGGTGAGGCACATCCTGGATTGACCTTGCCGGTGCATTTTAATGATTCTGAAGTAGATAGTTTTTATGCCTGGATGGAGGGAAAAACGATCATTCCCGAAACAAAGTTTAACCGCTGGATCAAGGATCTGGAGAATGTTGTGGATACCACCAGTAGTGTATATCCCCAGGTCATTGATCTAAAAGAGTCTTTGGGAGATTTGGCGGTGGTCGAGAAACAAGAATCCTTTCATGCTATCAAATTTCAGATCCTCGCAGGACTTGAAAAAGAGATGGCAAATGTTTTGGGTGGCAATGGTGCCCGCGTGGCTGCGTCTCTGAATCATGACCGTGTTGTGCTCAGGGCGATTGAGTTGTTATCTTCATCGGAAGAGGTGCAGGAAATACTGGCTGGATCGACTGAATAGCTAAAGTTTTATCTTTAATGACAGGGTAAACTGGAATGTCGCCAGAATTTCCTCTCCATATTTCTCAGGAGCTGTAACCTTAACGTCGAGACGCTCGTGTTGACGTTCACCAGTTCTAACCACTTCATCGATCAACTCAGCAATCTTTGCGCCTTCATTGCAGGTGAAGATAGCATCAGCATCTATGCGTTTTAAAAAGTCTGCCTGCATATCCTTGAATATGAGACTGATCTTCTTCTGCTGTTGTGAGATCTGATGCATGGCTATCAGGCCAATAGCCAGGTCAGCACCAATGGCTAAGCCACCAAAATACATGCTATTTAAATGGTTTTTTGTCCGCCAACGCAGCGGGATCTTTATAATTGATTGTTCACTCTCGAGTGCAATAACCTGGGGTTTCACAAACAAAATCAGCGGGATCTTTGTGAAACCAAAATACCTGACAGCCAGGGTCTCTTTCCAAAGCATTTTCATCTGATTCGAGATCATATATTGGAGTCCCCTTACCTATCTATTTGCAGAAAAGCCTGCTTCCCATCATGCTATTGGCTAAATCAGGTGCTGAATTGTCTCCTTCAATTCAGCCAGCCGAAAAGGCTTGGTCATAAAATCGCTGCAACCCGCTTCCAGACATCTATCTCTATCAGCGGTAAAGGCGTGAGCGGTAAGTGCAATAATTGGTACCTCCTGCCATTCATCCTGGGTACGCAAATATCTAGCCAGATCAAGACCATCTTCGTCTCCGCGTAATGACAGATCCAGGAGGATCAATTTGATGTCATGGACACTCAGTACCTCTTTGGCATCAGCCACAGATTCGGCAAAATGCAGATTATACTCTTTGCTCAGCGTAAAACTTGCCAACTTCTGTGAGTTCGGGTCATCTTCAACCACGAGGATGGTCATTTTTGACTCTGTGGATGTTTGTGATTGTTTGGTTGAACCGTCTACCGGTTTGGGCTCGGCCTCACTGATGGTTGATTCCTTAGAGGCATCTGCTGGGAAATAGATGGTGAATTTGCTGCCTACATCCTGAGCGCTTTCAAATTGGATCTTTCCCTTTACAAGTGTGAGATAGCGATGAGCGAGTGCCAGTCCCAGCCCCATACCCTGGAAATTCTTTGTATAACCTGTGCTCTCCTGTGAGAAGACATTGAACATGTGATCCTGGTACTCTTTTGACATCCCTATGCCCGTATCCTGGATGGTTATTTTTACTGAGCCGTCCACAATTTCAGTGTCAAGACTGACATATCCTGAACTTGTATACTTTATGGCATTGTCAATAAGATTGGTTATTGCTTGTGTTGCACAATATTCATCAGAGACGATATAAATTTGTTGCTCAGGAACAGTGATGCGCAGCTCAAGATTCTTGGCTTTGGCCTCTGACCTGAACGAGGTTGACAGATCCTTGATAATCTTTCCAAGATCGATGGTCCCAGTCTTTAACTCAAAAGTACCCGTTTCAATCTGGGAGATATCAAGAATATGATGAACGGTTTGCCACAGTCGCTTGCCACTCATATAGATCGTTTCAAAATACGCTTGAAGGTTCTCATCAACCTTGTCCTTGACCTCTTCCTCAATGAGCTCAGTAAACCCGAGTATTGAATTAAGGGGAGTCCTGATCTCATGGCTCATGTTTGCCAGGAAAAGCGTTTTAACTTCCTCGTTTTTCAGAGCACGCTCCTTGGCAGCAATGAGCTGGGCTTCAGTATTTTTGAGACTAGTGATATCTGTGGCGTAGTAGTGCAGCAGGTTTTGATTCTCCAGAAAGAAGCCAGACCACAGTAAATGCAACCCTTCAATCGACACTTCTCGCGAAGGAATTTGGATCTGATCCTCAAGGGCTGAGCTGATGTCAGTTTTGTAAGATTTTGGTAGTATCTGGGAGACCTGAGACATATCAAGATTCATTTCGTCCAGAAGCCGAATTCCAGCAGGATTGATATAGCTTGGAACACCGGAAAAATCTAACTCTACCACAGGCATTGGGTTTGCCAGAGGGAAGAACGCAAGCCTCTCGATCTCCTGTTGCGCCCTGTTTCGTTCACTCGCATCAAGTGGTTTGGTATTATCAGTCACTTTAGGCTTTACCTTATTTTTTAATATTCACCAAAAATTAAACGTCACACCCCCACTTTGAATTTATTCCTTAACCAATCTATCCCCTTTATGGATATAAAAATAATAGTAAATGGATCCCAAGCTAGTCAATCCAAGTCCGATGAGAGAGGGGATCAGGGTCGTCATAAGTGTTATAACAAAAAATGTTGCGTAGATAACAAAAACAATGATCAAACTCCATGGATACAGCCAGGCTTTATAGGGTCTGTTAACATCTGGATATTTTTTTCTCAGAACATAAATAGCCCCGAATACCATCAGATTAAATACTGTTGAAGTGGCTGAGAAGAAATCAATAATGGTTTCATAGGAGTTTGCCGCGGTGACCGCAAAGGTCAACAATACTGTTGCCCAGACTCCCTGTCCAATGAGGGCATTGTTCGGCGTTTTATGCTTTTTGCTCAGGACGGCAAATTTCTTAAAAAACATACCATCCCGCGCCATGGCTTGTAGTGCTCTTGCTTTGCAGAGGATCTGCGTACTGACATTTCCAAAGGTGTTAAACATAACTGCTACGGAGATGAGTATGCCGCCAGTGGCACCTAAAGCAACTTTCATGGCTTCCGTCGCCACTTCTTTGTTGTCGGCGATCTGAGCAGGGGTCAATTGGAACAGATAGGCGGAGTTTGCACCCATGTACAGGACCATTACACCTGCAATTCCCACGAACAATGACAGCGGGAGGTTCCTACGCGGGTTTTTTACTTCTTCAGCGATATAGGTGGCACCCTCCCAACCACTAAAGGCGAAAAAGGCATATCTCAACCCTGCGCCCACAGCGAGAAATGTTGATCCGTTAAATGCATCAGGTAAAAGGGGGTTTACAAAGTTTGATAGGGATCCTGTTGACCAGCTGGTTAAGCTGACCCCCATAATACCCCCGATGGCAACCACTTTGATTGCCCCAAATACGTTCTGAATTCTGCCACTCAGCTGAACGCCAAATAGATTGACGATGGTAAGCAGCCATATGGTGGTCAAAGCGATCAGAAAGAGGGTGATCTGTCCGAAGGCATAACCAAAGGCGATTCGCCAGAGTGCATTCAGATACTCACCAAAGATGAGGGCAACTGCAGCAATAGAGGCTGTCTCTGAAACAAAAAACATGGCCCAACCCCTGAGGAAGGCCCAAAAAGGATGGTAAGCCATTTTAAGATAGATATAGGGACCACCTGAACGTGGCATCATGGCTGCCAATTCTGCATAGACCACCGCACCAAAAATGGTGACGATGCCACCGAGGACCCAGACCAGACCAAACAGGGAGGTGCAGCCCACCAGCGCCATGATAGGGGCAGGGGTTCTAAATATTCCTGATCCGATGATTCTGCCAATTACAATGGAGACCGACTCCAACAGGCCAAGATCCCTTTTGTATTCCGTAGAATCACCAAAATCGCGAAATTGCGAAGTCATATCAGTATCGGACATCTGAACCTCCTGGCCGGTAAAGCATCAAGATCCCATAGCATGGGTAGGTAATCAATTTTGTATACAATATCGGGTCTAAAACAAGTGATTATAATATCCTATAAAATGAACGAACATCTGCATTTCAAGGATAATCCCTATCTGCCCTATTTAAGGGGGAAACTCATCTGAAGCAAGGCTCGATTTGGATGTCAGTTTGCAGATTGGCAATGACACTGTTCTGCGCAGTACCTGGACGCATACATCCCAGGATTGTTGTACAATATTGCATGTAAAGTATGTACTATCTATCTTGTAATAGACTGATATACAGCGTATAAGTCATACTTAATATCATAATACCTAAAAAAGATCGTAGACACAGAAGTTTTCCTGCCAAGTTCATAAATCAAAAAAAATAGTAGCATATGTTGTGATATGACATCTGATGATTTTGCAACAATAGGAATTACAGACACTTATCAATTACCCTACGCTTCAGCGTGGGGGTTTGGAATCCTACGAAAGGTAGGGCTTTAGAGAGTGTGTGAGAATGGGTTAAAACCCATTCTCTCCTGTGTTCTTGTGTCATTTGACCCCGGGATAAATCCCGGGGTTACTAATAGAATTAACAACATGTTATGTAGGGTCTAAGATCTTTTTTACTGTTTCTGTAATTCTCACATTATTGGCTTGCAGCAGCGTTTTCACACAGCCTCTTTAACCCACAACATATTGGCAGAAGAGTTGGGCTAAAGCCCTGATATTCATGGTATTATCCTATCCCCAGGCTGAAGCCTGGGGCAATTATTAAACTTCCAATACACTCAATAGAACCAGATCAACAGTACAGTTAAATCATACAGTATCAATACTTTGCAGAAACTCACTATCTCACATATGGTGTAATACCCTCATACTCAGGCGATTATGGTGCAAGGTGAGAAACTTCTGTAGACCTTTCAGCTGGATTTGATTTTCCGGTAAGAAGGCATTGTATGGTGGATTTGTGGATTTCTCCATGCCCCTTGAAAATACTGTTTAGGGTGTCAATGAGGTTATCGCAGGAGAAGTAATTTTTTTGTTTGCACAGAGTTCCCCGCTCGGAGAACATACAGATAAATGCCAGCTGCACTTGGAAGGCCACGGTTGTCATTTCCATCCCAGCGTACATTTTTGTATCCCGCAGACTCAGTTTGTTGGACAAGTTCCCGGATCAGTCTCCCTCGGATATCATAAATCAATAGATCAATCTCAGCACTTTCAGGCAAATCATATCGAATCGTGGTGCTCGGGTTAAAGGGATTGGGAAAATTTTGATGCAACAGATAGTAGCTGGGAATATTTGAGATCGATCCAACCCCTGATGTATTGTTTGAACTCCCGGGAGTAGGGGACATGGTACTCCATGTGCTGATCCCATCTTGAACCCTGCCATAAGATATATCGGGCGTCTGAACGCCAAATGATATTGAATCAAGGATGGAGAGCCCGTTCGTGTCAACCAGAGCGATGTACTCACCTGAAGCCCCAAGCTTGAAATTGCTATGGAGCGGTCCCTGGCTACCATCCTCATCGCACCAGACCAGCAAGAATCCACCGGGTTCAATTATCGCAGATTCTGTAGGAAATCGCCATTTCGTCAGATTATTTGCATTGTCTGTTAAATATAGATTTGAGAGATCCAGCGTCCACTCCGTAGGATTATAAATTTCGAGCCAATCATCAAATTCTCCAGATTCATCGGTGTTTGAGGTGGCATTGCTGGCCAGAAATTCGTTGATCTTGAGATATGAGAAAGGGTTACCAGGAATTGTGAATGGATAATCCGAGGGATCATAAGTTATGTAAGCACCAATATCAATGGGACTTCCATCTTCATCATGGGGATCGTTCGGGTCGCCTGCATCTAGGCAGGGTGAATTGGAAGCCAATACAAAATTATATTGCGGGGCATCAGCAAAAAGAGGATCTCCCAGTAAATTACCTGCCCCCATTATCATTTCTGATTCGGAAATTGAATAGGTTATGGATGCCTGGGAGTACGCATCGACATATATGGTTGAGATCAGTGAGTTCCAGAAAATACTGTTTCTTTCCCAGGCCACACCACCACCATTTCCGGCATTTTTTTCAAAGCAAACCAGACTGATCTCATTATTGGCATAGGTATTATTCATGAGCTGGGCATTGGAGCTGTCTTTGACCCCCACACCCCACTTGCAACCAACGATCAAATTCCTCTTTATAGTGGTGGTGGATTGCTGACCAACAGATATACCCTTATCTGATGAATGGTATATCTGATTATCGCGGATCATGATCCCGGCACAACCTTCACCCAGATCGATACCATCAGAATTTGGACCAGAGAAGTCATAAATGTGGTTATTGGATACAACACCTTCACTGACACCATCAAGATCGATAGCGTCCGTGTCAGGGGCATCTGAGCCATAAAAATGACAGCCGTCAATAAGTGCAGACGCCCGTTTAACATTGATATAGTCACAAACGTAATCACAGCGCAGTGAACTATTCAGGAGTTTGATGCTGCCACCGTCTATATAAATAGGGAAGAGGACATCCTCAATATTGAGGTGGTTGATGATCAGATTTGCATTGGTTCCAGAAATTGCTCCCCGGTGCAGCAATGGATCAACACCTTTTGAGGCGTCCGATAGATTGAGATGGCTGATCCTTGATGTATCTGATTCATTGGTAAATGATATCCCACCCCAGCGCTGACCTCCCGAGACCTCATTTAAGGCTATATTCACTGGAGCAGCTTGGGTTCCGTTGATCATCATATGACCCTCAACGATGATATGCCCCTGGGAGGGCATGCGAATTTCCACACCGGGTTCAACCGTAAGTGTGACATTTGCCGGGATATGTATATTCTCAGAAACAAAATATGTCTGATTGGCGAGGAGGGTCATGTTTTCCGCGATCTCAGCTGGCAATATGGTTCCTGAGCTGGGTTGGAAGAGGGCAATAAAATTAGTATCCAGGCTGCAATCGTAGATCAATTCAGAAGTTTCAGGGATACCGCTCCAGCCAATAAACTCCCAGCCCGGTGCAGGAATTGCCTTAAGACTCAGAGGACGATTCCTGAAGTAGGTTCCCGTAGCCTGGCGCGTAAGCTGTGGAACATCATTGAGGGAGACGCTTCCACCTTCAGCAGGGTAAGTCGCTGTGTTGATCTCTACCGTTCCATCAAGATTCAATTCTGAATTAAACTGTGCATAAAGATTCCCGCGTCGGTTTTGGGCAAATGATTTTATGGCATCCAATTCACTTTCCCAACCTGATGGAGATGTCACACCCCCTGAGGATCCCCATCTGTCAGTATGACGGGGAATTTCGTCCCGAATCATATTGCTAAGACTATCCACGATATACTCAATGCGCTCGGTCTCGAAAGTGTTGTTGAAATGCGCTGCTGCCCTTTGGATAAAACGATCTTCAAAACGTTCACTGACCATGAGGTACTGAAAGAGGAGATAGTCCTCCAAAAGATTGTCCAGCAGATTCGTATTGACATTGACGGGATTGAAACCGCGGTCAACATCTACGATAAGCCACTGCCATTTGCCATCCCCAGCTCGTGGGCGCCACCATTCGCGGTTATGACCCCAGCTGGTATTGGCACAGTAGAGGGTCATTACCAGATGATCGATAAACCCATCAATGTTCATTTTCTGGGAGAGCTCACTGTACACGGTTTCCTGATCCAGATCACTGTTTTGAATAAAGGCAATTAGATCATTGTAAGCCACCTGATCACCTTCAACGGTAAGCAGTCTGGTTCCCGCCTGGGTGGCAGCATACTCAAGATGATCAATATTGGCAGGATCGACGCCAAAATTCTCGAAAAAGTAGCGGGTATTAAACTTTTCTCGAATATTGTATATTCCCCAGTATTCACCATTCAGGAAAAGGGCAGAGGGTTGATAATCCATATACCCACACTTCATCATCCCCTCGACCAGGCTGCCTGTCATGGGATCCCTGATCAACGTTTCTTCCCAATCATCACCACCGTTTCTAAACACAATGCGGGAGAAATCACTGATCGCCTTGTGTTCAAATAATTGGTATGAGATAACATCTGCACCAAATCTATCTCTGGTATAAATCGTAAAAGGCTTCTGCGGTTTGGTCCAGATATTCATCCCACCCAATCTGGCGCCTGCATCAATTCTAAATCCTGGCGATGTATCCATTTCAAAATACTGAATAGATACTGGTATCTCTCGTTGCTTGTATTCGTTCTCATATATGCCGATTTCGCTGTCCCAGAGGGTAGGAGGTTCTGCAACCAGTGAAATGGTGGGAAGATGGTGCTGCTCACTGATAAAGAAGGTTTCAGTCTGCACTGGACCGGGGAGTTTCTCATCCTCAAATGATCTGGATTTTAGAACTGTGGTCATGTTGATCGTGATGGGATTTGAATAGAGTGCGCTGGAACTTGTGGGTCTTGAGCCATCCAGGGTGTAGCGTATATCAGCCACAGCTACGCTCGCGACGAGTTCCACAGCCACTGGTGAATCGTAGAATCCGCTTGAGATGGAGCTATTAACTTCTCCAGATAGTGTAGGGATCTGGGTATAAGCGCCACTATTGGGAAGTCCCGGTGTAGGTTCTCCAAAAAAAGACCACGTATTTTCTCCCCAGGGAATACCATAGGAGACATCGGTGACCTGGTCGGCAAAGCTAACCTGATCCATGATGTTGGCATTTGAGTAGCTATTTCCCGAAAGTTCAAGATCAAAACTGATATCAGAACTGGTTTCACTGACCTGATGAATTTCCACGGCAATCAGATTTTCACCGGAGATGAGAGCATCTGGAGAAAGTGTGAACTCGTAAAAAGTATCTTCATCAGATCCACCCACTGCATTGTTAGCCAGGGTCTCATAACTGATGGTCCCTGCGGGCAGGTTGGAGCGGGCAAGTTCTGTCCCATTCAAGTAGACAACTGCGCCATCATCCCTTTGCAGGCGAAGATCAAGAGATTGAATCGAATTCGGATCTGCTATTGAAAATGTTTTACGAAAATAGTAGGTGATATGTTTGTGACTACCGTCACCACCATAATCGAGAGTAGTAGTTTCATCACCGTCACCATAGCCAAGCTGTGCAAACCCTACGGGCCATCCTGAATCATCATAGCTGGATAGTCTCCATAGGGATCCCAGATCCAAACCATTGTCCTTATATTTCCAATTTGAGCCCAGGGGGATCAAGGGGAGAGCAGGGTTGATTTCAGCCTGGGCCAACACAAGATCTTCACCTGATTTATTCAGTTTAAAATTGGTGTGATAATGGCGAGTGGTATAGTCATCCCAGGGCCAGCTCTCCCGTGTGTAAATATTGCCAGGTTTATCATCAAACCCATCAGCCCAGATGATCAGGTAACCCTGTGCCGGAATGGATGCATTGTCTGGAATTTTCCATTTTAGTGGATTGCTCAGATGATCGGACAGAAAGTATCCGTTGAGTGGTATTTGAGCATCTGTCGTATTGTGAAGCTCTATCCAGTCATTATAATCCCCAAAATCGTACATTTCGGGACTATCTCGTACATTTGAAGCAAGAAATTCATTGATTCGAATCGATTGACCCAGGATCGCCGCGGTCATAAAATGAAGGACGACAACTTGTAGCAGTAAACTTGCATAAATGCTATTCCTGAACCTTGTACTTCGTCGCATAAATGTTTGCATTCTAATCATAGACAGCATGTAGTGTATCACGTTGTTAATGTAGCGCAAGCACTTTCATTTTTTGTGATAATAAATTGACTATACATGGACTGTTTTAAGATAGGTAATGCACCTGGTTGACCCCAATAATTTTATAGGATTTGGAATAATGAACGCTGATTTAAGGGAACTCCCCGTCTTAAAATAGGTGTCTCATCATTAGAGAATTTGTCTCTTGTTCTACATTCATATCACGTTTTTTCACCAACACTATTCGAGGAGATGCAAAAATGGAAATCCAATTACCCCCAAAGAAAAAGACTTTGTTGTTTGTAGAAGATGATCCAGGTTGGAGATTGATCATCAGCTATATGGTCAAACAATTAGATATTGAGGCACTCTATGCAGAAACAGGAGAAGATGCCTTGAAGATCATCCACGATCGCCGTGATGTCGAAGTTATGTTTTTAGATGTATCCCTGGGGCATGGTATCTCCGGGATGGATCTGGCAGAGCAAATTAAATCAAAGCAATGCTATAAAGATATTTCCCTGATCGCCATGACAGCTCACGACAAGCATTATATGGAAGGCTATGAAGAGAATGGATTTTCAGGATATCTCCAAAAACCCTATTCCGCTGCACAATTTGGCGATCTGCTTGAGAGACAACATGTAATGGATTGATATAGGTCTTGAACGCAGGCTTTAAACGAACACTTCTATGTTCAAAGACCTTAGATAGAACCGCTGCATAAACTTAGTGCAGCTGCAAACCCCGGGTGATGACCCCGGGGTTTTTTATTGAAGGCTTCTATCTATGATAGGCAAAATTTATCACTGGAAAGGGCAAAACAAATCCCTCATCCAGCATACTTAGAGCGATGATTCCGCCGAGATCCACTGCGATCCGCTTTCCAATAAACCTCACCGACAGGGAAATTGGGATCTCACCTACATCTGTATCAGGAATGATCCAATTCTCACTGACTAGGGCAAGTGAGCTGCTAATACGTTTATTGCCAGCGAGAATGATGATAGGGCGGTCCATGATCTCAGTGTCGCCATCAAATTCAACAAAGCCCCAGCCAAGTGATACCGAGAGATGATCGAAGGCGTCTCCCAGCGTCCCTGTAGTAAAGAGAAATCCCATCCCAAATCTATCACTTTCATAGAAAAAGCCTGGTAGGGTGAAATATTGAATTCCACCTGCCGTGGTAAATGGTCCTACGGTAGGTAAACTTACTTTTGCACCTGCATAAAAGGGCATACTCTCCAGGGTGAGGCCCGGTATATACATGGCACCGACCTGGGCTGAGATCTGGTTGGATATGCCAAAATTATAAGAGGGGAATACCAGACAAAAATCCGAACAATAGGCTTCTTCTTTACCTACCGGAAAGGCCGAGACTGACCACAGAT
>CAZVSF010000052.1:0-16021 GCA_964630195.1 uncultured Lentisphaeria bacterium | reverse complement strand
TCTCCTTGCTCATAAATGCTCCTTTCTCAGTTTTTGCTGAGTTAAGCATTTACACGGTTGGATTTACGGTCTCCCTCCAATTGATATGATAAAAACCCTGGCGCAAAAGAACGCTTACAAACTTATTCGACAAAACGGCCAAATTACTGATCTTTCTTCTCAGATATATCTTTCACATCTTGTAATTGTGTACCACGCAATTCATAAGCTGTCTCCAGATGTTGAATATGCTTCGCTCGTAATTCAAAGGCCGCTTCCAACTGCCTTACTTGTTTTTTTGTTGCATGATAAGCCTTTCTTAGCTGATGCACTTCTTCGCCACGGGCTTTATATCCCTCTTCTAATTGATTTACCTGCTTAGTACGATCCGTATAAGCTTTCTTCAAGTCGTTAATATAAATTTCTTTTCCAGGCGATTGGTAAATCTTTTCCAAATGCTCCACTTGCTCTGTGCGATCATCGTAAGCTTCTTGCAATCTTTCCACCTGCTCGCCACGGGTTTTGTAGGCTTTCTCCAGTTTGATAACCTGGTTGCTGCGGGCATCATATGCTTCCTGTAACAACTCCACTTGCTTAGATCTTTGATGTAGTCCTCCAGCACTATTGGCTATTGTTATACGCTCATCATCAGTCAGGCTTTTTTCCCACTTCTTAATTACTTCCAGTGTTGCCTTTCGTGCAACATCATTATCTAGCCAAATATCTGAGGAATTGTCAGAAATGCGATATTTTGCGCTGACTTTATTAACATGCAAAAAATCAGTTACACGGGATGCCTGAATCCAGAAATCCCAATCCTCACAGACATCCAACTGTTCATCGAAAGCACAACCTGCATCTGTTAACTTACGGCTGAACAAGGCCGCGTGGATCGGAATATAGTTTGTGGAAAGCAATCGTACGGAATCATAGGGATCGTTAAAAACAATAAAATCTTCCCAAATGCCACTTTCTTTCAGTTTTTTACATTGCACACCTGTATAAGCAAGCATGCAATGCTCACTCTTTATTAAACTGTCCATCAAGTTAGCAATATGATCAGGATCAAATAAATCATCGTCATCCAGAAAGATAAGGTATGCTCCTTTAGCATTGTTTAGTCCAAAATTTGCGGCTTTGCTGCGTGACATGGACACACCGATTCCACACATTCGTAGCGAAAAACGGCCACACCACTTATCAAGCTTGATATGACCTTGTCCCTTCGCGTCTACAACTAAGACTTCGATATTTGGGTAAGTCTGCAGGGCAACCGAATCCAATGCCTCCCGAAGACTAACTTCGCGACTGATGCTACGAATAATGACTGTAACCAATGGCATACTTTTCGGATCAAGTTGCAGCCCGCATTCTGCCTGGCGGGTGAGTTCTGAACTATAAATTCCTAAAGGATCGTCGCCCAGTTCCTTCGAACTGGTAACCATATAGGCCTCTGCCGCGGTTACACTCTTTGGGAGTGTATAAGTGCGGAACCGGTTCAGGGCCTGAATGTGGTCTGTGTAGTTCTGAACCTTGAGTTGTGACTTGAAACAGGCCATTGCATTCTGTTTTTGTTCGCTAATATTGGAGATGTCCAGTAACAAATTGGGGCGTAATGGTACTCCAATCTCGTACATAAATAGTTTGACAGGTTTTTCACTTCGCCTGACAGCTTCAAGGGCAGACATTCCGAGTGCACGGTGATCCGGATGCATTTCAAAGATTGACGGCACATAAACCAGATCAGGTTCATATTTACTGATTTCATCCTGCAGTTGAAGGATTAATTTTTCGCCGTATTCAAGCCCTCGATCCGGCAACCCAAGAAAAGCAGGCACGCCATAACCAAGCACCTGAGCAGCGGCAACACTCTCCTGTTTTCGAACTTCAGCATAATCCGGATTTTCATCCCCGTCCTGCTGCTGGAACCCCCCATCTGTCACAATAACAACATGTACGGGGTCACCGGCAGCCACGTGCCGGATAATTGCCCCGCCACAGCCAAAGACCTCATCATCAGGATGAGGGGCAAAAACAAGTACGATTCCGCTTTCCACCTGCTTTTCCGCCTCATAAGGTATTAAAAAATGTTCCATCAGATTTATCCCAGGCCAACTTAAGGCTTATTCGGCTTTGTTTTATAGCAACCATCACAATCCGGAAGGAAAATTCCATTCCACAGGTTGAATCGCATATTTTCATAATGATGATTGGTAAGAATATCTTCCAAAGGGTTCCGAACAAGATTCCATTCCTTGTCAAACGGGGTTTTGATCTGACAGCAGGGCGTAACATCTCCGGAAAGTAGCGAATAGAGCCACTCCTCATCGCAGTTAAGCCTGAGCCTGTTTCGTCTCCCTGCAATACTGATATTGACATTTTCGCGATCAAAGAATTCAGCGCAACTTGGAATTTCACTTTCTAAAGCATCTTGAGCGATCTTTTGCCCGACATCTTTAACATCATAAAGGAGTTTCTTCTTTTTTTCAGGATATATGTCCACGTAAGATTGCTTCGGATTGAGGGGCTGGAAACCCTCAAGGAAATCCATCCCCCGTTTTTTGGCTTCACTGATTATTTTTGGCAGCTCCTCTTTCGTATGTGTAAACAGTGATCCCTTAAGGCCAACGACAGGATATTTGAATCCATGTTTATTCCTATAATTGACCAGGCGTTCTATTCCAGCCCATACTTTGTCCAGATCTCCACCGATACGAGATTGAGCAAATGTCTCAGGATCAGCCGAATCAATGGAAACTGAAATATAATCAAGACCTGATTCGCAAATCTTCTTGACGACGCCGGGAGCAAATGCCGAACCATTGCTTAGTGACACAACCCGGATCTTCTTCTGTTTTGCCAGCTTGACCATATCAAAAAACTGCTTATGCAACAGAGGCTCGCCCTCGCCTACAATGGCGATCACCTTAATTGTTGGAGAGTGATCAAGGATCTTCACATAGTCCTCAAAGGAGAGATCTTCCTGTTTCATGTGCCGCCCAATGCAGTACCAGCACTTGAAATTGCACCGGGTTGTCGGTTCCAGGTTTAAGACAGTAGGAGAAACCGTCCACAACCTGGCATCTACAGCTGTTACATGGTTGTATTGACCAGATGAATCGCCCTTGTCCTTTGCCCATTGGATGGCCTGATTCTGATAGTTTTCTATTTGATCAGAATGCAATACATAATGATCACAGCCGTAACAATAGAGAATCTCGGATTCATTCAACCAACAGTCAGCTCCAAACCGCAGGTGCGCAAGAATCCTTATTGATTTTTTGTCACTGCATAAAGGGCAGGATTCAAACTCTTTTGCTGACAGTTCTAAATGATCCCTGGATGGACGCAGATGTGCATGGCATTGATCCCATACTTTTGTAAGGTCTTCCTGCAATTTAAATTTATTAAAAAACCGAGATATTACCATACAAAAACATCATCTCCTGGCGACGGTAAAATTCGGGACACTGTAATAAAACAAGACCGCCTTTCCAACCCGGCTTGGAGGAGTCCATTGACCAGACCTTAAAGTTTTGACTAGCCTGTGCATACAAGAACATACTAGGAGCATTAAAAATTTATGAAAGAGTCCCGTTTTCCTTCAGGCCATTACTATTCACCTATTCCAGATACAGATAAACTGGATCCTCCAAAATGGGAAAATGCTTTTCTGAACAACGTCGACCTTGAAGTGGAAAATCAAATAAGGTTTTTGACAATATTGACTTCCACTGCCAACGAACTTTCAAACTTACCCAGAAAATCTGATGAAGGTTTTCACTGGGATAATCCAATGTTCCCGCCCGGGGATTCCCTTATCTATTATGCCATGGTCCGTTATTTGAAACCAGAAAGCATCATTGAAATAGGTTCGGGCTACTCAAGCCTGCTGGCTCAACAGGCTCTGAAGAAAAACCGATCGGGACATCTGAGCTGCATCGAACCCTATCCCCCGGATTTCCTAAAGGAACAGGATGGGATATCAATCATAGAAACAAATGCCCAGGCAATCGATCCGGGGGTTTTTGACAGACTGGACTCCAGAGATATTTTATTTGTTGACTCAAGTCATCAATGCAAAACCCAGAGTGATGTGAATTTTATATTTTTCAATGTCTTGCCTCGTCTGAACTCAGGAGTTTATATCCATTTTCATGATATATTCTTACCTGATGAATATCCCATGTTCTGGTTATCCGAAGGCGGTGTATTCTTCAATGAACAATATCTTTTACTGGCATTCCTGCAATGTAACAGAGAATATGAGGTCATATTTTCAAATAGCTACATGTTTACCAGGCATCAGAAGAAGATAGCCAAAGCGTTTGAACCAATCTATTCACAACATCAAACATCTTTCTGGAGAAATATCGAAGGCACACCGAATGTTATCAAGGGGGGAAGCTTCTGGATCAGAAAAAAATAACGTCATTAATGAAAGTCTGTATCACCGGCCATCAGCCACCATTTTCCTCTGATTTCCTCCGGATCGGGGCCATCTGACCAGATGGTGGTAGGGATCACTATTTCCGTTGGGAATTCCACACCGGCTGTGTGAGTGAACGTCTTTGAAAAAGTCTTTGTGATCCAACAATAAAGTTCATCAAATTTCCATCGCCCTGCCAGGCGACGTGCCTGGACGATTAAGAACGGAAGATTAGATAATGATCCGATAATATCTACCAATTCTAATCGCTCGTCATTCCGATTTAACACCATAACTCCCATTGGTGAAGATTTGAACCGGGACCAGACCAAAAACGCGTCATAACACTTGGTTGGGTGTGATAAGTAACGATGTTCCACATAGGACCAGTCTCGAAAGCCGATTAAGTCATTCTGGAAATCCCTGCTCATTTCCTCCCACAGGGTATTTACATGGCATACATCAACAGAGGGATCAAGGTGTCGTATGCGCGACCGTAATCGAGGGCGATCGGATAGTCGCGACCAGCGAATTTCGACCATATGTCCAACCCCGCCGTATAATCCAAGTTTCTCAGCCACCTTCATAGCCCTCTTGTTTGGAAACCCAAACCCTTGACCACAATAGGTAGATCCATAGATCTCAGTAAAGGAGGCGGCAGTGAGGAAGAACGGGCCTTTTCTTGAAAAAATACCGCGCTCAGAGGGTAGTACCATTACATCGCATATCTGCCAGAAAGGTTTCTGCTTACCGAAAAATAGTACTGGCCTGCTGACACCTCCGTAGTGAGCTACTATTTCTCCCTTACGCCTGGCAATCATTGCCTGCCCACGATGTTCCCCATACTTCCATCTCCAGGTTTCTGGCGCCATCTCCTGACCAAAGACAGCCTTAAACAGGCGTAAAACGTCAGGAACATCACTATCTGTCAACCTGTGAACACGCCAGCGCAACGACTTTCCTTTTTTGAACCGCAACAAGACATAGCCATAAATACCGTCAGTATACCTCTGCTTGTATGCCTGACTTGATACCATCAGGGAAGTAAATGCATCCTCAGAAAGAGCCAGTTCACGCTTGATTTCATCCTTATGTTTCTTAACCGTCGACAGTAGATAGTCCAGCGTTGGTGCCGCCTTGGCGGAAAGATCAATATGCTCCACCAGCTCAAAGCAACAGCGTTCCGCAATGGCCAGAAAATGCTTCAAAAACGGTAAATTTTCGCTTCCTGTACCTGTGGAATGTAAAATAACCTCATCAAGAATAAAGAGCTCCCCTCCATCGGCCAGCAGGTCACAAGCCTGATTAACAAGGTCCAGCGGATTGATATGTTGGGCCGATTCCTGCATCAGAATAAGGTCATACGGCCCTGACTCAGAAGTTAAATCTTCAAACCGAACCGGCAGGATGTGAGCCTCTTTGCCCGTCCGTTTTCTGGCTTCCTCAATTTGGGGGAGATCAGGAGTGATTCCTGTAACTGCATATCCGAGCTCCTCCAGCTTATGAAATGTTGTCCCTAAACCAATCCCCACCTCAAGAATTCTACACGGAGGAACAGGTAACCTGGATAGAATCATATCCGTTGAACGCTGCTGAGCCCGTGTTGCCGAATCACCCTCATGCTCATGTAACCCATAATGAAGGTAATCGACTTGGCCTTCTTCGAGTAACAAGGCCAAGGCATATACATTGAGTGGAAAGTCAAAGTGCTTATAGGAAATCTCAGGTGATAGAAGTTTTATAGCCGGGCCTCCTTATTAGCTACAGAGTCAGGTGAATTCAACTCAGAATTGTTCAGCTTTTCCCACTGCCATACTCCACTGGGGAAAAAGCGCTGACTGCCACCAAGGCGGGCATAATAGCGGCCGGGTGAAATCAACCTCCAGGCGGATTCTGGAATTGTAGCAACATCTCCCTGGCCAATTCGGGCAACACAGGGAAAAAGCGAGCGATTAGGGCTTAATTCCAATACCCAGCCATCCCGAATTTCTTCCGGAACATCAAATATCAAAGGCTCAGTCTGGCCTCCCAAATCATCCATATCAACGAGTTTAGAAGGTGGTAGCAATCGCCTTAAAAAACCTGCAATCCGAATCATCTTACTGTCAGGATCATATTTTTTCATGAAATACATGTAAGACTCGCTCATCCACTTTTGTTTCCAGTCCTGCTTATCTGAAGGTGAATTACACTGGCCATTGTAATGCACCAACTCTGCACGCGGTTCCAGAATAAGTTCATATCCCTGCCCTGTGATTCTTTTGAAAAGATCTGAATCCTCAAAATACAGAAAAAAACCGGAATCAAACAGTCCCCCTGAACTATCCACCGCCTCTTTATTCAGCAGAATGTATCCTCCGGACAGGTGTGTTACTTTTACAGGGTGAGTAACCGTTAAAAATTTTATAGTCTTGCGCCTGAGCACATAAGAGTAGAATTTGTTTAAGCTGCTTGAGAACTGCAGAAAAACATCTCGCACCGCATCTCGGGGGTGAAACATCAAGCTTGTACCAATGCGAAACGTTTGTGTGTCATCCCAATAAGCCTTGGGACCAACTGCGGCAGCTTTCGGGTTATTCTGAAGGTAGCTCACCAAAATGGAAAGGGCCTCAGGCAATAAATAAGCATCCGGATTAAGCAGGAGAATGTATTTCCCGGAAGCCTTGTCATAAGCCTGATTGCACGCCCGACCAAAACCAACATTCTGCTTATTAACAACAAGCTTGATATTTTTTGAGGTAGATAAATTTTCCAGTTTGCCTCGCTCTTCATCATTTTCGCTATTATCAATGATGATAATTTCCACCTGATCTTTCGGAAATTTATCTTCGCAAACAGATGCTACAGCCTTTTTAGTCATGGAGGCGGAGAAATAATTAACAATTAGGACACTAACTAGTAGGGGAGTCATATCTTATGAAAACATAAATTCAAATCGGGGCCCATGATATCCTGATAGAAGCCTTACGTCTGATGCAAAAGTGGACAGAGGAACAAGTGAAGACACCCGAAAACCGGACAGAATGATGGTTGGCACTTTTTCTTCAGAGAAAAAATGATTTGATACAAAGTCGCTGGATATTGAACTGCTACTGACAATATTAACCTTGGAATCTTCACCAAAGCCTCCAGACCAGTTCCTGATGACTTGATTGATTACGCCATCATCAATCACAAAAAGTTTTCCTCCAAAATCTCTTTTCTGCTCATCCTGGATACAAGCCAGAATCGAATCCTTATCCCAACTTATTGGGGCGATAAGGTTTATTTCCTGACCCTGCCGGGGAAGTCCTCTGATAGACTTTGCTAAATTCGAAACACATATTTGATCTAAATCATTAGCACGTATTTCAGGGGCCTCTTCAGTTGCAACCTGTTGTTGATCGAGCGGCTCTACAGCTGCTTCTGGGTATTCTTTTTTATCCAGAAGATAGGCTTGTCTTAATTTGACAAATTTTTGATGGGCCTCCGACATCTCCACAGTCAATCCAGAAATATCTCCACCGCTCGCACGATCAAGTGCACGGAAGACACTTGCTGACAGTTGCAGGAGTTCATCCTGACTTTCTGTTCCATCAGCATGTTCAGGTGCCTGATGATGACGCAGGGAGGGCATTAGAAATCCATCTACCTCTTCAACCTTCTCAGGATCATAGAGACGGGGAAAATCGAGTGTATCACTGACATGCTGTAGTGTTGAATGCCAGTCAGTTAATAGTTGATTATATGTAATGAATACACGGCGACACCCTCGTGTTCGCTGTTCCGCCTCCAGCATATGTTCGAGCCAAAGCAGATGCGCTTGCCATTGGGGCAAACCGTTTCTAGTTAGCAGTGACCGGGAAACCTCCATCGGGTTTCGGTTGATAATGATATAGCTGGGATCACATGCCATCTCTTTAAAAATGTCCTGCCAGAGGGGGAGCAGACGGCATAACCTGGGATCTTTGACACCCCATATTTCCGAACTTGCGAAATCATTTCGAAGAATTTCTTTAATCGCCTGGCGACTTGGTTCCATATCTTTTGATTTCCACCATTGAGGCGGGAGCGCCCTGATATCATGCCAGTCCGAATTCAGTATTCTCAGAATCCAGTAATGCATCACAACAATATCGGCATGTTCCCAGAATCCTGTTTTGTTATCGCTGCTTGTTGGGATAAACGCCTGACCAAAATCAACACCCGATATGTTCAGCAAACCGGCAAGAGCGGATGTTCCACTTCTATGCATGCCCAAAACAACAATAGCTCGTTGCACCAGTATTCTCCTTGGGATAGCTTCTAGATTCAGAGGAATGATTGTGTCTTACGCATGGAAAACCATGATTTTTAATTCCCGTAATTTTCATCTTATAATTTGAAAAAATAAGTCTTTTAGTTATGATGTTTCTTCCGTGAAGAATACCAAAAAACCTGTCTTGCACATAATACCTCAAAAATTATTTGCATTCTATGGAGAGTGAGGTGAAAAAATTTCGCGTCAGATTTTCCCTCTGAGGCCGGTTCTTCTTTTTTCTCATAAATGGTACTTTTGGGCTCAACATCTGTGCCATGCTAGCATTTGCGTGCCCTTTGATAAGGGTTAGCCTGCAGGCTCACTGATTGCTCCATTTTTAATTCATCTCGAGGTACTTCAATTTTAACAACCAGCGAACAATCCGCCCTTACCGATCATCTGGACCATTTCCTGGATGCAATTCCTTTTGAAAAGATTACCAAAAAAGTTTCACAATCATCTAAAAAAGATTCCAAAACAATCATTTCCATGCTAAATACTTATGCCAATGAAAGTCGTATCTCCCTGGCTTTAATCATTGATCGCCTGCAAGCTGGACAGCAATTGCTCGAAGTTGGAGCTGGACTATGTTTTACCAGCCTGTTTCTCAAAGCCGAAGGTTATCAAATTACCTCACTGGAGCCGGCCATCGGTGGCTTCGGCATGTTTGAGCAGTTAAAGAATGCTATTCTGGAGCACCACGCTGCATTGCAACTCAAGGTTATCACTATGCCTGCGCAACAGTTAAACGGTAAGCAACATGGCCAGTTCGATCTGATTTTTAGCTCTAATGTCATAGAACATATTCCGAACTGGCAAGCTGCCTTGACTGCTATGGCATCCGTACTGTCAGAGCACGGGAGTATGAGACATGCCTGCCCCAATTATTCGGTTCCGTATGAGCCTCATTACGGTATCCCCGTATTTCGACGATTCCCACAATTGAGCCGCTCTCTGTTTCTGTCACCCGAACGTGACGCGGAAATCTGGGAATCCCTTAATTTCATCACCTGCAAAAACATAAGAATTTTCTGTAAAAAAAATAAGCTTCAATTCTGCTTTGAAAGGGAATTATTATACTATGCTTTGAAACGAATCGATAACGATCCGATATTCAAACAACGTCACCAGGGGCTGGTTGCAAACATAGCGGCTTTTATGATGAGAAGTGGTCTGGGTACATTGATCCGACATATTCCGCCAGCCATGGCCACACCAATGATTGTCGAAATCAGCAAGCAAAAGGAATCGTCCTGATATGGCCCAGATTACATCCGGATTCCGGTCCATCTTCTCACAGCCTGCCATCTATAATCTGGCCCAACAATTGATCGGTGCTGAAAAAGCACGCCGTATGTTGGTACGCGATTATATCCCGCGACAGCCGGGCTTGTGTGTTCTCGATATCGGCTGCGGTACCGCTGAAATTCTTCAACATCTCCCTGCTGATACGGAGTACTACGGGTTCGATGCCTCGGAGGCTTACATCATACAAGCGCGCCGGCAATTTGGCAGTCGGGGCATATTCACTGCTGAACTGGTCGGACAAGCAACAGTCAATGACATGCAGCCCTTCGATATTGTCCTGGCGTTCGGCCTTCTGCATCACCTCGACGACGATGATGCCAGAATACTATTCAAACTGGCGAAACAGGCACTGAAGAAAAAAGGCAAGCTGATCAGTATTGACCCGGTTTACACCAACGGGCAAAGTCAACTTGCCCGGTGGTTGACCAGTAAGGATCGGGGTCAATGTGTTCGTACTGCAGAAGTTTATGAAAAACTGGCAACATCACAGTTTGATCATGTCAGAGCTACAGTCCGGCATGACATGCTTTATGTGCCCTACTCTCACTTGATACTGGAATGTAAAAAATAAGATACCCGGATACTTTAGCTATCCTGAAAGCATGTGATAGGCTTGCTACATGGCACATCTCTCCGTCGTCATTCCCGTATACAAGGCAGAGGACTGCATGCATGAATTATGCCGTCGCCTCACCCCGTCTCTGGAACAGATCACTACTGATTTCGAGTGTATTCTGGTTGAAGACGGAGGCAAGGATCGCTCATGGGAAATCATTTGTGATATTGCTGCTGAAGACACCCGTTTCAGAGGCATTCAGTTTAGTCGTAATTTTGGGCAACATTACGGTATCACAGCCGGGCTCGATTATTGTAACGGCGACTGGGTGGTTGTCATGGACTGCGACCTTCAGGATCAGCCGGAAGAGATCATCAAGCTGTATAGCAAGGCGCAGGAAGGCTTTGATATCGTGCTTGGTCGTCGTAAAAATCGGCAGGATAAAACCAGTAAACGTCTTTCCTCAAAAGTATTTTTCAGTCTGTTCAATTATCTGACAGATATGGACTATGATCCGAGTGTCGGTAATTTCCGCATAATTTCCGGCAAAGTGGCAACCAATTGCAGAAATTTCCGTGAAAACCTGCGTTTTTTTCCCGGCATGATCGAATGGATGGGATTTTCAACCACCACCATCGATGTCGATCACAGCAAGCGCATGCCGGGAGAAACGTCCTATACCTTTGGCAAACTGCTGCGACTTGCCACTGATACCATCATCGCCTATTCGGACAAACCGCTCAGGCTTTCTATCCGGCTGGGTTTCAGCATTGCAACTCTGGCATTTCTCAGCGGAGTCGGGCTGTTATTATATGCCGCGTTCTTTGATGTTCCGATCATGGGCTGGAGCAGTCTTATAGTGTCAGTTTATTTCCTGGGTGGCATCATTATTGCCAACCTCGGCATTATCGGTATCTATCTGGGGAAAACCTTCGATGAGAGCAAGAAAAGACCATTGTATATCGTCAATGCCACAACGTTTATTGATGAGTAATGTCATGCCCGTCATTTTTGATGAGACACCATGGGAGGAAAGAAATCTCGGTCTGAAATCCTTCACCCTGAATGAAGCATGTCTGGCGAGGCTTGATCAGCAAGGACTTGCTAAGGAACTCGACTGTTTGCAACAATCCTTCGGAAAATTCTTTGTTTTTGCCAGACTGCCAAAAACATATTTGAATCTGGTCCCCTGTCTTCAGCAATGCGGCTTTTATCTGGTGGAGGGCGCTGTCTGTCCGGTCATCCAGTTACATAAAAGCGCTGTGCTGCAGGCATTTGATGAGGACAGATCACAGTTTGTTCCGAATCGTTTCAGGCACAACAACATCTGTTTTATTACACTGGATAACAGACAGAACGAAACCGTGGAAACAGTATCCACAATCGCACGTGAATCATTCAGCAGTGATCGTTTTCATGTGGACTTCCAGTGCCCGGAAGAGATTGCCAATCGGCGTTGCGAGCTGTGGATCTGTGATCTACTGCAACATGAAGATGTGATTTTCGATATCGTGGAAGTTAATGGTGAGGCTGCAGGGTTTATGGCACGAAAAAACAACCATCTTATTATTGCAGGGTTTTCCAGAAAATTTGTTCGCGCCGGTCTCGGAGATTACCTGTGGCTGGGTTCGCTCCAGCACATTCGGGATCACGGGTTGCGTTATGCGGAGACACTGGTCTCGATCAATAACATTCCATCGTTAAACCTGCATGCCAGACTTGGCTTCAAATTTCGCAATCCACAATATTCGTTCCATTTCTGGCAGCAATAAATGTCACTATTCCATTATAATTTGGCTGCAAACAAGGCAGTAAAAACTGCTGGCGGTGCTGTTCATGCTGCTGCCTTTGCCGATCATGCAATATGTTGGCGAAGAAGAATTGATGGCGCTCAAGTCGTATGAAATGTTTGTCCGTGATGACTGACTTCACCCCTCGATTCTGGGCATGATCTGGCCGCATTCGCCGCTCTGGCACTGGCCGGTCATTGCTATCAGTCAGTTGATTGGCTGGGAACATGTTGGTATTGCAGCGCGACTCTTGGGTGGGCGACCCATGCCGCCATTTTAATCATTCAGACGCTCTTCAATCCGGATAAGCTCAATAATCATCACAAGCTGCTGCTTCTCAGTCAGCGGTTCAAGCTCTTCCTGTAGCCATGGAAACAGCGAGCCTTGAATTATTAGCCAGCTCTGTGATAATCCTTCTCGAAGATGATTCATCTTTGATCTCCTTTCTGGTTTGGTTGTCGTCGATGACTTACCCTACCAGAAGGGAGTTTTTTTGCCTCTTCTCAAAGGCTTAATTCAGCAGGTTTGAAGACTTTTGCAAGAGGCTCTGATATATCCGAATATTATAATTGCAGTGTTAAAAAATTCACGTGTTAAGCGGAAGGCAAGTTGTGAAAAGGGACTTAACGCAGACATTATCATTTTGGAACCTTGAGGTTTACTTGTTGTCAATAAATGCTTCCTTTGAAAAAGCACTAAACTATCTTCCCCGATTTTTAATCAATAACAATCGTGGTCAAAATATAGGAGAAATCGATGGTTGGAAATTACTTGCCGACAAAGAATTTATGAAAGTAAAAATAACGTCACAGCCTGACTTACTGAGAATTGCATAAATGCAATGCATCTTGGTACATTTCAATTGAAGATCCCGTTTAACCGCCCATGTAGAACTGGAAAGGAATTCGACTACATTTCTAAGGCTATTTTATCCCCAAAGTTATCCGGCGATGGCCCGTTTTCCAGACTCTGCGAAGAGTGGCTTGAGACTCAATATGGATGTGCGAAGGCATTTTTAACGCCCTCCTGTACCTCTGCACTGGAGATGGCAGCGATCCTGATCGATATCCAACCAGGTGATGAAGTTATTATGCCGAGCTACACCTTTGTCTCAACAGCCAATGCCTTTGCATTACGCGGTGCCAGAATAGTGTTTGTCGATATCCGCCCGGACACAATGAATATGGATGAAGCATTGGTTGAGACTGCCATCACAAATAAAACAAAAGCCATAGTTCCAGTCCATTACGCTGGTGTTGCATGTGAAATGGACAGGATCATGGAAATTGCGGAGCATCACAACTGTTACGTCATTGAGGATGCTGCACAGGCCATGATGTCGTCCTACAGAGGCAAAAAGGTTGGCACGCATGGACAGTTATCAACCCTCAGTTTTCATGAAACAAAAAATTGCACCAGCGGCGGTGAGGGCGGGGCATTAATCATCAACGATCCGCGTTTTGTGGAACAGGCTGAAATTATCCGTGAAAAGGGAACAAATCGTAGCGTTTTTTTTCGCGGTCAGGTAGACAAATACACGTGGATAGATATCGGCTCCAGCTATCTGTTAAGTGAACTCCAAGCTGCGTATCTATGGGCACAGCTCGAGAAGGAGCATGATATTCGGATTGATCGCTTGAATTCATGGCATCAGTACTACAATACACTAATGCCTCTGGCTAAAAATGGCAGATTGGAACTGCCCGGGTTTCCAGATTATTGCCGGCATAATGGCCATATGTTTTACCTGAAATGCAGAGATATTGAGGTGCGTGCCCGTCTTATGGTCCATTTACGGAAAAATGACGTGTTTGCAGTATTTCATTATGTGCCACTTCATAGCAGCTCGGCCGGAAAAAGGTTTTCAAGATTTCATGGAATTGACCGATTCACTACAACTGAAAGCGAAAGGCTGCTACGGTTACCTATGTATTATGGACTTGGCTCAAAAACTCGGAAAAAGGTAATCGATACCCTGCTGTGTTTTGATTGGGGATAGCCATGTAACCAATCCTGCCCAGAAAGTAGGGGCTTTGAACTTGCGGATATCTTCCCTGGGGTGACCTTCCGAAGAATCCGTTGATTGAAAATAATGTTGCTGAAAAAGCGGGATGGAGATCAATCTTGTTACCTTTTTATCGCTTAAAATGCTGGCTGCTAACAAACTATATTGCACTGCTGATGATATTGATTCTCTTTGGTTGGGTAACGTCATTCTTTCTCTATGCTTCGTCCGATATCATCCTCCAGGATCAATGGCGATTTCTTCCAATGGTAAAAAACTACTTTGAAGGCTCTTTCTCCTTTAATGAGCTGTGGATACCGCATAATTTTCACCTGATACCTGCCTATAAGACCTTTTTTTTGCTGGATGCAATTTTCTTTGGTCTGAATATGAAACTGGAAATATTTATTGGGCTCATTGCTCTCCTCCTGGCATCAATTATTCTTTATCATCGTTTTAGTCTCTCTCTGAAGCCCCATGCCCAACCGGTTGCCATTCAACTGAGCTTCACCCTTCTCGCATTGGTTCTCTTCAGCTTTAATCAATGGGTGTACTATTTATACACACTACTTTCATCTGGATCATTTACTCTATTACTTCTTTTCTTTTCTATCTGTTGCATGCTTGATCAGGCCTTGGTCAATGGGGTCGACAAGATAAATGTCTACTCCTTTAGTGTTTTATTGTTTGTGACAATCCTTTTTTTTGCATTCGGGTCGGGGCCTGCCATCATTGTTTCTATTATTTTGGTGCTTCTGATCAGGGCACTTCTGGCCGGGCCGTTTGATAAACCTCTTTTCCTGTTTGCCGCCCTGGCCACGGTCTCTTCTTTTATGGCAATCACGATTTACTGGAACCTGCTATCCGGAACCTATTTGCACTCAGGGTTAACACAGTGGATAGGAAATATCATAATAAACCCAACTGACAGCATACAGTTCGTCCTCCTTGCTTTATCGGCCAGTATTATTGATACAAACGGTCTACTGGTCATGGGAATAGATTCTGACATTTTCATTGCTATTGGCGGATTGGTGGCAATACTCTACGGATGGTCATGTTGGCTATACTGGCGAACCAGAATGTGGCAAAGAACATATTTTCCGATTCTTCTTATTTCAATTTCATGGCTCTTTATCGGTGAAATTCTGATTGGGAGATACGGCCAAGGCTTTCCATTAATGAATGCCACGGCCCCCCGATATGCAATGTATTTTCAACTCGGCATATTGGGTTGCCTGTGGATATTTATTTATACCTTATTTGCCAAACGTGAGCAGTTCAAGACTATTAGATTATATTATTTTCTCTGGAGTATATTAATTATATCTGTTGTTGCTCTTGAAACACAGAATGCCTTGATAGAGTGGGGAAGAACCCCTCTTATTAAGGAAACTCTCGCAAAATACAGAAATGCTGTGGAGCAAAAAGCATTTGATAAAACAGTCATGTTTTGCCCCGATATCCAATTGTGTATGGATGGGACGGAGGTTCTCAAGGCCTACAAACTCAATATTTTCAGGGGAGTGGTCCCGAACCATTAGGAACCGTCATTTCGTGGAAATAACCTACTCTCTTCTTTTTGCCAATCTCAGAATTTTATTTTAAATTGATGGGGGTATATACTGGACCCCGAAAATAGGACAGTTGGCTAAGGTGGAATAAGGTGTGCTTT
>CAZVSF010000051.1:3758-16447 GCA_964630195.1 uncultured Lentisphaeria bacterium | reverse complement strand
TACCATCTCACAAACAAAGTCCACCAACGGTGGTGTAGTGGAAATGAGCCGGTTCGGCTGTGGCATCCTCAGACACCCAGCCTGCCATCCCATTCTCTTCAAAATCCTCAAAATAAGCAGAGACACCATCAACCGTCAGACTGATGTCATCAATAAAAATACCTTCTCCAACAGGTGTATCGGTGTCAGATTGTAAATAGATTCTGAACTGCAAGTCCTCCCCTGCATAATCATCTAACATCCCATCTACTGTGTAGCTCTCGACAAAACTACTCCATTCGCCAGGTGCATCCGTGTACACATAATTGCTCCCACCTGCATCGCCATACGGGTTAGAAATGGCATACCAGGTAGAGCCGCCATCTGGAGTCACTTCACAACCCCAATAATCAACTTCTGGGAATTCATTGGGATCAGAAAAATTACCGCGGATAAAGAAATCAAAGAAAACTGAATTTCCTGTGGGTACAGAAATAACGGGAGAATAGACATAATTCAGCATGCCGGCGAGGTAGGTAAAATCTTCTGTTTGACATGCTAAAGCGAAGTTACCATTGCGGAGATCTCTTAGTGACCCTGGATTGACTACCTCAGCCATGGTCGTGGCAGAGTGATTTACTCCCCTGATCATAATTTGATTTTGTGTCTGGTTCAAACCTTCTACTGAGACAGCAAATGCTGAAACAGTCACAAGCGTTACCAAAAATACTTTAAATAGCGACTTCATCATGTTTTCCCTTATTTCCATTATTTCTAATCTCATCAATTTTAAAGAATCATTGAAATTATTGTCTAAAAGCCAAACCCAACAGATACCTGCTGAACCATTCCTAAAATACCGTAATTTGAGTATGAATAGTCAAATAACAATTTCGTGCCATACAAATTATAATTCAGACCTGCACCAATTGAAAAACGACGTAGTGAATATTTATCTGCCCCATAAAAGCTATCCCAACTTGTGGCAGTGAATTCATCCGTTTTCACAGGAAGTCCATCCTCAAAATCTTCATTGCTGTCACGGACACCATTGTCGTTCCAGTCGATGTAAGGTTCGCCCACATCGTATTCCCCATTGAGCTCATAGGTGTAAACGTCATAGTTGACTGGCCATTCATACTTCAGCTTATAACCACCCCTCAGGAATAGCATATCATTCCAGCTATATTCGAAACCGAAGGCACCTCTCAAGACAGAATCAAAAGGATCATTGGCATCTGCCAAAAGACTTAATCGATGCAGTGGGGACGGCAGCCAGGGACTTTTTCCCCCCATGACATCCATACGCAAACCAGCACGAAAGACGAGTGGTAATGGCCATTCTTCCGTCAGGAGGCGCGTTGTCATAACAGGGCTGCTCTGAAATTCATCATTTACATCCAGTGGTTGGTTCAGATCCGGACCATCAAAGCGACTTCCCACACCAAAATTCTGGATGGACATACCCAGCACCAGACCATAGATACCCAGATCAAAATTGGATCCAATATCAAAGGCAAATGTGCTGGCTGTCTCTCGGTATATCGTTTCTCGAATCATCTTTGATGACACACCGACAGATAGTCTATCAGTCAATTGGCGGGCGAAGGCCATTCCCAGGGCCAGACCTGTTGCTTGGAATTGCTCTCCCGTTCCATCGGGAAAATCGAGCGTGGTAACTTCCATGTCTCCTGAGCTCATATACTGAGCGACAATACCCAGTGTATTTCCTCCACCCAATGGTATGGTGAACCCGATATAGCTATTGGTTATACCTGCGTAGAGCTCATTGTTACTCATATAAAGTTCTGGACCAACTGTGGTGGTTATCCCAGCCGGATTCCAGGCCATAGCCTGGGGACCATGGGCCAGCGCCGTATAAGCACCACCAAGGGATGCGCCAGCCGCACCATATTCCAATTTAAGGAACTGTCCGATTGAGGTGGCGACCTTGGAAAAGTCGTCACCCGGGTAAACCGTATTTAAGGAATCCTGTCTGGAGTCCTGGGCATACATCAGACCAGGCAAGGTCAGCATTAAAATGAGCAACAATTTGATTGAAGTATTCATTTTGCCAGTTCTTCCTGGAGCGGAGAGATTATTTAATATCATTATCATACCCTCCTTATCTGATGACGGCAAATTTGCCGACCTGTTTTTCGTGGTTTGGTGTTTCCACAACAAAGACATAAAGACCCGGGGCCACCTCCTGTCGATTCATTGATCGAAGGTTCCATTCCTCCTGACCCGTAAAGATATTATTGTGCAGTATTGTGTAGACCAGCTCACCTGTCAGTGTAAATATTTTGATCACACATTCGTTAGGTAGATGCGTGAAATGCAAACTCTTATGATTTATATCAGTTTCCCAGTCTGCTGTGACAATATAGGGATTGGGGACGACCATGACTTTATCCAGAGTTTCTTTGGTCACCTCACTCATATTGGTCACGGTCTCGGCACGGAAGGTAAACATATCCCCGTCTTCATAGGGTTTGTTTACCGTCAAGTGGGTGATATCACCCGTCTCAGCATGCCTGATAGTCGGGTTGCCGGAAAAGGTCAGGGTTGTATCATAGCCTATTCCCAGAAACCATGTCTGGGTGAAAACTGCTGAAGAATCATATCCGTTTACATATTTCTCGATAAAGGATATTTTTTCATTCGCCCTGAATGAAGGATAATTTGGATCAGGAGAAGTGTTAGCTATACCCGCACCAAAAATAACCAGCTGGACCTCTCGATAAGGATCAAGGGTGCCATTTGCATTCAGGTCTTCACCCGTATCAAGGACTTCATTACCATTCAAATCCTCACCAAAACTGGTATTGTAGATCCTGAAGGGCATATGCGCTGTAGGAGGTACAACCATGTTGGTGTTGGGATTTTCCCAGTCCCAATGGACTTCATAGTCACAAGCATACTCATGGGTATTTGATCCCAGTTGAAGATTGTACTGTGGTGCCTCATCACTTCCCTTGTTCTGCCAGTAAAGCGTATCCACCGTGGGAATGGGCTGATTCTCCAGATAGAACTGAAAGCCTCCCCATACTTCGGAGAACATGGTAGAAGTTCCAACTTCCCAATCCGTTAGCAGGGTGTCTCCAGTGGCACTATCAACCACAGTATATGTAGGATTCAAATGATAGTAAGGATTGTTGCAATTGGGCGTAAAACACTCTGGTTCAGCATTAATTGAAATAAAATAGGTATTCGTATTCGACTCTACTTCGTCTGGATTGGTAGGTATGACCTCTACTTCTCCAGTACCCACAGTCCAGGGAGCCAGTTCAAGACCCCAGGTTTCAGGAGCGTTCGATGGACGTGCATCAGGAGTCACACTTACAAACTGTGGCAGGAATGCACTATTGCCTTTAAAATTTTCTAGAGATTCCAGTTGATCCCATCCCCCTGTTGTCCCCTGGGTATAATGACCTGCAGTCGAATCAATTCCGATGTCATAGGCCACCACGGAGTAGGAATAAGTAACACCGTTGATGACATCATTATCTATATATCGATGCTCGAGACCTGTGTTTTCTCCCAGATTAAACCAGGGAGCAATTGGATCTGGACCAGAGTATTCCTGGCCATACAGATCTTCATCTTCTTCCTCAGTCAGATCAAATTGAGCCAGGGGCTTCCATCCAACTGCCTGACCATCCGTGTTATAAATAACATCAGTATATGGATTGCCCCAGGTGGAGCCACCATCTGTCGATCTGTATATTTTATAGCCTTCAAAGTCCTCAACATTGGTCACAATATCTTTTGAACTCTCAGCTTTGGAATCCCAATAAAGTGTTACTTTCCCGTCGTCTGCAACGGCAGAAACAGTTGGCGCATCCGGTGGTGAAAACCCCTGATATTTCAAATCGTACATGAGTTGGGCCATTGTGGCATTCTTGGCAAGATCTGGTGGGGTATCAAAGGTTTCAGTGTTTGATGGTGGATCACCCATGATCACAGCAAATGAAAAATGGGTGGTATCTCCCGCTGCCAGATCAAATGGTCCGGCAGACATGATGAATACACAATCCAGCCCTTCAGTGCCATCTTCATTACTCTCTTCAAGCAGTCCTTCAAGAGAATCAAAATGGGGGTTGAGGGTTCCATCAAGATCTGGATGAAAGTACCAATCATTGTAGGAACTATTCAAGGGATTTGGAGTGGAACCAGCAATGCCGCGCCACTCATAATCTTGATAATTCCGATTCTGGATACTTACATAGGAGGTATCGCCTGCCATGAGAGCAAACATGATGTCTTCTTTATCAAGCGCCCCAGGGCAACCAGCTGCACCGGCGTATCCATCAGAACAACTTGCACTACCATTTTCGTCTTTGAGAACACCGGGACGTTTGTACCAGTCAAACCAGTGCCAGTCAGTGAGCCCTAGCTGCTGCCCTTGCTGTATATCAACAGCTCCGTCCCCATTGATGTCCACATCCTGGGAAGCAAGTGGTGTATCCAGAAGCTTCAGGGCTGAATAAGCAAGATTGGTGGCAGATGTACTGCGGTCATCCCAATCCCAGATAAAAGCCATATCATAGGTGGTATCAAAAGCCATCATGTCATCATCATTGGTCCGACCTGTGTACTGACCGTTTTCCAGACGAGAATAGGAGTCCACATCGAAATAGAATCCACCATAGGCTCCGTTATAGTCAAAGCCATGGACATCAGGACTACCGATAAAGTTTCTGCCCATCATTTCATAGGTGACTGTCCCATCAGGGGCAGTAGTAGGCACCCAAACACTATCGGGAACCTCGTCACCATTGGTGTCCATGGGGAAGCCTTTATAGGATTCGTTTACAATTTCAACCGTGAAGAAGGCAATATCTTCCGCATAGGAACGACCATATGAGTGTGCATTCACCGTGACGTGCATTCCCATTGAATATCCCTGGGTCATATCCTCGTCCCGGGTAGCCAGCCTATCATCAAATTCCATATAGATATCCTGATCGCCAATGTGCCGACCAACGATCTCCTGACCTTTGGTGGGACCTTCCGTGGCGACTGCCCAATCTCCGGGCCAGGTTCTTTCTTCAAGTCCGGTGGCATCATTGATTCTCATTGGCCAGGTATCTGGAATATCACTGGAGGCAAGCAGCGGGTAAGGATCACCACTGTCGGTGTAAATACCGCCATAAATTTCACCAGCCAGAACATCCCCACTATGGAGATAGCCATAGGAGCCCTCTCTGGATTCCCAGTCAACCTGCTTTTTGTCCTGAACGCGATCAAACCAGGATTCAGAAACCGTGGAACCCCAGTACACCAGCGTATCTGTTCTATAACTTTCCAGGCCTGGCACATAAGGTGGACGTAAAGCCCAGGGTGTCATGGCTCCGGTGCTGTCTCTACCAGGAACGCCGAGGATAAATGAGACATCGGAGATATACTGATACCCCTTGTATAGACCCGAGGGTGAACTTTTATCGTCAAATTCAATAAAGCTTCCATAGTTATGGGTAGCAAATTGAAGTTCTCCCTTACTCATATATCCCCTGGCACGATTCAAGACAGGGTCAAAAGCAGAAGTCTTGCCCAATCCAGGGGCAGGACGGATATTTGGTTCAGCTGCCACGAGCATATTCTGTGACATGAGGACAAGAACAATTATTGGCAGTAGAGATGTGATCATTTTTTTCATCATATCACCTAGAAATTCACTTTTACGGTCAGATCAACCTGACGCGGTGAGGAATAATAGTAAGGTCTATCATAGAAGGTCAGGGAGCTGCTGCCACTCTCGATCGCTTTTGTGGCATTTCGACCAGGATCGGTGGGACTTCCTGTCTCCTCATATATATCGACGATGTTCTTGCGGCTAAACAAGTTTCTCACGATGAGCCCCGTGGATAAATTTAAACCGGCAAGATTGATCGTTTTCCGGATGGCCATATTGGTTTCGATAAACCATGGCATCCTTTCTGAATTTGTGGCACCTGGACGATTAAGATTGATATCATACGGTGTATAGGGAGAGCCAGAAATTCCAACGAGAGTCAAATGTACTGCCGCTCTGTTCAATGGATACATCCCGTAGATGCGCGGTGAATTCTTTTTGCTAAATTGATAGCCGCCCGTCATGGTGAGATTGTGGGTTCTATCGTATGGCATCAAGACTTCTTTTTTAGGCATGGATTCAGGTGTATCAGAGGATCGATATCCCTGCCAGGGATCTGCGCGGTTGGCTGTGGCTCGGGAAAGTGTATACTGAATATCCGTTGACCAGGCTGTCCCCCCCCTTTTAATAAGGCGAAGATCCAGTCCTCTAGCCGAACCATAATCATAGTTCACAACAACGGAATAACTATATGGAAAAGCCTGAACACGTTCGGTGGCTCCAAGATCAGAATAATCCTTTGACCAGCCGACGACACCCAGTTTCCAGTATTGTACAAATTCCCAATTCAGACCAAATTCATACGCTGTAACACTTTGAGCCTGCACATGACTATTCCCAACAATTGGAAGCGCGGTCGTCAGATCATTGTCATCGTTGAGGTAAATATTTCGATATTCAAGATTCTGATAATAGCGACCATATCCAAAGGTGAAGGTTGCCTTATCGGTGATGACGTGGGAGATACTCAGACGAGGTGACCACAGAACATTCCAGTCAGTGGGTACTGATCCAGACGTTTTTTCACGCGGATCAGCCCAGGAACTGTCCAGTGAATTCTGGATATCAAATCTTAATCCTGCATTAATGGTCATCCAGTCATATTCAATTTTATCCTGGAGATAGGCACCGATCTCGATGGGTGATTTTTCACCCGTTCCATAGATAAATTCTTCCAGTGCACCGTCACGCTCGATGGTGCCCGGGATGCCGTATGTCTCTCCATAGGGTGGATTTAACCAGGGCAATTGGGTCTCATCAAAGGTGATCAAGTGTCTTTTGACATCCACACCGCTGCGGAGTTGATGATGTTTGTTCACACGACTTGTAATATCAAATTTGACTTCATCGGTCACCGTCTTTGTGTGATGACGATACCGGTCTGCACCACCAGAACCATATTCATAATACCTGATATAGTAGAGGGAGTCACGCATGGCAGCAAATTCAGCGGCACTCATCCCTGCTGGTGAGGAATATAAGTCGTAGGTTGAGTCGGGGTAATACATGTACTGGAAAGGAGTATATTGACCTTCTGCCAGATACTCCTGCAGAGGATCGCCATAATGCCATGTGAGGACATTACCATCCTTATCCGTATATTCCAGTGAATCAAGGGGATCGATCAGATTACCATTCGAGAGTCTTCTTGAAGAGATCAGAGTCCCATTATCGTTAAAATTTTCTTCCAGGAAAATGTCTTCGATCTTAATTCTGTCGTAGGGTCCAATAGCGATCTGCTCCCCATGGTCAACAATCATATGGAGCCTGGTTGAATCATAACTGGCAGTCCCAATATGTTGAGGACCACGCCAATAATAGGTAATCATGGTTCTCAAACATCCGGGACCCCAGGACTCATAGTAGACCGTCTCATCTTCGTCATTGGCTATGGATACACCGGGACCATATTTTTGATCATTCTCGTATGGGATATCACAATCTCCCTTGTATTCGACACCGTTGTGTAAGCCACGGGCTTCCGTACCAATTTTGTACTCAACCCAGTCTGGATACCCATCGCCATCCATATCCCCGTCTTCAACATCAATCTCCATTTCCTGGGTAAATCGAGAGGCACTCAGGGTATAGTAGGTTTTTTCGCTAAGCTGATGGCGGAATTCCAGGTGCCACCGCTCTGAAAATTTGTGATTCACATTTTTATTTTCTTCATAAAATTGATTCCAGCGGCCATAGGTCTTGAATTTTGAGTCAACCCGCCAGTGAGAAAGATTGATAAACTTGTAAGAGTCTATCTTCCAGTGAAGCTTTGTAAAAATATCATAGGTCTTGTCATACCCAAAAGCTCTCCAGCCGGCATAGCGATCCAGCCAATGCACCTTATTGGTCCTGTTGATCCTGTTTCCAGGGTCACCCTCCATATACACTTTGTCGTCAAATTTCAGAACTGTGTAAGCGCTACTTGAATAATCTGCAGCAACGAGAAAAGTAAGGTTAGACATTCCGGGGATCACAGGACCGGATATTGAACCTGCAAATTCCTTGTAATTCCTGAGTTGGTCCTGCTCAGCACTCAAAACGCCCAGATTACTGCCCTTCCATTCGAAGGTTGCCTCATAATTCTCGCCACCGGTAGCTGTAATAATATTGACGATCTGGGACATGGCATCCCCGTATTCAGCATTGAATACACCTGTTTGAGAGATCAAATCCTGGACTGCGTGGGTTCCCAGTCTGGTTCCCCTGCCAAAGCCACCGCCATAGATGGGGTTTTCAATGTACATTCCGTCAATACTATAGCCAATCTCACCAGAACGACCGCCACGAACATGGATCTGCTCAATTCCACGATCCGCATAACCGGGGATACCATTCTCAGATGATTTGATCTGAATAACACCACTCTGTAGCGTAAGCATCTCAGTGAGGTCCCGGGCAGGAAGATTCTGAATCTCTTCAGCCGTTCTCACCAACTTTTTGACGGTAACGTCCTTTTCTACGAGAGGTCGTTCTGCAACGACGGTTACTTCTTCTCCGGCAATGACTTCTTCTTCGAGGGAAACATTCAGTGGCGTGGTCTGATCCATCACGACACCTACATCGCTGTAGGTCACCTTACGATAGCCGATCATCCAGACCTGAACACGATGTACGCCGACAGGGACATTTTGAATGTAGTATTCACCTTCAAAATCTGTTGAGCCACCCAGCCCCAGCTCGGCAATCATGACCTGGGCTCCAATAATTGGTTCACCGGTTTTATCGTCTGTGATTCGACCAGATATGGTACCGACTGTTGCGGACCAGGCCATGGTAACACTTAACAAGACGAGACTGAATTTTACCCAAACACTTCTCATGAATTCTCCCTGCAGCATTGACGCTTCATTACATGCATTTTGTTGCTCAGCATGGTAGAGCCAGAAAACAAAAAGAGGTCAGCTGTGAAGTGACCTCATCTCGACGGAAATAAAGGGATGTTTTAATGCGCTTAAAACATCCCTTCACTTTCAGATGACCTCTTTGTCAATTCGAAAATATTATTTGACCAACAGCATTTTCTTTACATCCTGAAATCCCTGAGATTTCAATGTGTAAAAATATGCTCCACTTGCCAGGCCATTGGCGGTAAAGGTGTACTGATAATTACCAGCTGATAGAAAGCCTTCATAAAGGGTCTCAACAGCGCGACCAGTAATATCATAAACCGTTAGTTCCACCATTCCAGAACTTGGAAGACTGATACCAATGGATGTTGATGGATTAAATGGATTTGGATAATTCTCTTTTAATTCAAAATTATCTGGAATCGCTGCCTGTTTGTCAACTGACACGGGACCCAGGGTTGTCTTTAAGAAGAAAACCTTGTTCAAATAGTCCGCAGGCACTTCTGCTGGATCCACGGTGGGTTGATCGTAATCTGCCATCTCATAAACCATGTAAACTTCACCATCAATCCCAAATCGATTCATATGGGGATAGGATTCGTCGGCATTGGGATCAAAGGTTTGGGTCAGATTCTGTGGCTCACTCCAGGTGGCACCATTATCATCAGAATATGCGGCCATTACATCATAATAAGAAAAGAACGATTCACCGATACTAATGGTATCAGACACGGTGTAGTAGGCCATATATAATCTATCTTCAATGTTTATATCAGTAGCCATGGTCACACCATTTGCCTGCCAGCCACCATCTCCATATATCTGCCAGCCCAATTGCATGCTTGCGATGGAGCTGATACTCACATCAACAGGACCGCTAGAAGCTGCAAATGCTGCTTCCTCAGCGTGGAAATGATAGATACCATTTTCAGGAGCCCAGTATGGAAACACGCCTTCATCAGATGAGGGAAGTACTGGGATGATCATGTGGAGACCACCGTTATCGTCTGTTGTGACTTCCGTGTCATAGCCCAGAAAGGGAGTCCAACCTTCACCTAAGTATGCCCAACCGCCTTCACCATCATCAATACTATCAGGGAAAACGTCCCAGAAATAATTATTCAGGATTTCGTCACCTATATAATACCAATCGCTCCATGTAGAGCCAAAATCATTGGTTTTCTTGATGAAAACTGTATGATTGGCTATTTGAGTTTCATTACCCCAAAAAGAGGTTAAAGCATAATAGCCCACACCATCATCGTTAATATCCATATTTCCGTTTGAAGTATAATTGCTCTCGCCGTCAAAGAGGAAGTCCTGGGAATTTGCAACCAGGAGGTTTGGTCCTGTCATTGGCAGAGCTGATCCTGCCCAGGCACCATTGGATTGGGCACGGAAATGGACGCGATCACGATTTCCAGACCAGTCTGATACCACGACGTTCATAACGTAGTTTCCATCTGCGTCAACGTTCTGTGTGGGCACCAGGACCCAGGAATCATTAGCAAGAGGGCTTGGGTGGATATCTACACCGGGGAACCAGAATCCACCCCCATAGTTAAAAAGATCAAAAGTATAGTATGGACGGCCACCATAGGTACCACCTCCACCACCATATTCGTTCCAGAGAACGACAGGATAATTTTCACTGGCGAGTGCTGATGGATAACGACCGGCATTGGCTAACCCAAAATTTAAATTTGAATAGGTTGTCCAGGTATCACCAGCGTCCAGAGATGTAGCCATTCCAATGGATCCTGAAGCCGATCCATCTGTGTACTGACGATACGCCATGATGATCTTATCAGTATCGTAAGGATTTACGGATATGGGATTTGTTTCTGCTGCAACCATTCCATAACCATTCTGGGAAGAATCTACGAGTACAGCATCACCTTCGCGCAGGTTTGATGTTGCTCCAGCCTGACCCGGTATCAGCGCAATTTCTTCACCCCGTGGTTCGCCTGCTTTTAACAGTGCTGGTGATACAGCCTTTCCAGGATGGGGAATATTTGCCCCCATTAAACCAACGGTGAATGCACCTACCAGGAGCATTGTAACTAGCTTTCTCATGTTGCTTCCTTTCACTTACTACCTCTTTTCAAGTTTATCGCATAGGCTTGCATCATAATTTCCCCGACTTCCTATTGCAAGGTCAAATAGGAGAAAAAACGATTACAAAAATAACACAGGGGTCCGGGGTTAGCCAAATACCATTTGCGTAACAACTACTGCAGCGAGAATCCCTGCAAAGTCAGCCATCAGGGCAGCCGGCAGGGCATGGCGTGTTTTCGTTACGCCTACCGATCCAAAATAAACTGCAAGAATATAAAAAGTAGTCTCAGTTGAACCCTCCATGACCGCAGCCATTCTGGCGGGAATTGAATCAACGCCATAGGTGGTTATCAGCTCGGATACAATACCCAGTGCACCGCTTCCACTCAGGGGGCGCATTAGTGCCATGGGTATGACTTCCCCGGGCATTCCAACAAGGGATGTTGCTGGACTTAGCAAACCCGTTATAAGATCGAGAGCGCCCGAGGATCTGAAAGCACCAATAGCCACAAGAATAGCCACTAAAAATGGGATGATCCTCACGGCGACAGTAAACCCTTCTTTGGCCCCATCGGTAAATACCTCATAAACTTTGACCTTTTTAAACCAGCCATGCCCAACGATGGCAAGCATGAGGACGGGAATTGCCACGGCTGAAACACCATTAATAATACCTTGAAACATATCAGACCTCCTTCCCTTCTCCGGCGAGGGTCGTATCCTCGGGGAGACGATACTTTGGAAGCTTCTGTAAAATCTTGATGGCAATCAGAGCCACTGTTGTCGAGACACCTGTGGCGAGAATGACCGGTCCGATGATCTCAGCAGGGTTTGAAGCATTAGCAGCAGCTCGAATCCCGATAACCGTGGCAGGAATAAAAGTCACTGATGAAGTGTTAAGTGCCATAAAAGTTGCCATAGCATTGGTGGCAGTATCCTTAACTTTATTGAGAGTTTGCAGCTCCTGCATGGCTTTTAAACCAAGCGGTGTGGCTGCATTGCCCAGTCCCAGCATATTGGCCGCAATATTCATGACCATGGCTCCCATGGCTGGGTGATCAGCGGGAACTTCCGGAAACAGTCTTATCATGACCGGTCGGACAGCCCGGGCAAATATCTTTACCAGACCCGATTCTTCTGCAATGCGCATCAAACCAAGCCAGAGCGCCATGATTCCTATGAGACCCATGGCCAGATTTACAGAGGCTTTTGCCGAATCAAATAAACCTTTTGTTAGATCGGTCAATGGAACAAAACTCGGGTTCATTACAATTCCTGAAGCAGTACTGTAGTCCAGGCCCAGACATTGGAATCCTGCGACGAGGATCCCCCCTGCCATGAGCACAATCCAGATGGTATTAATCATTGGGGGCTCCCTTATCAGTGGTTGAATTTTTTGTTTCGGCTTTTTTTATATACTTGTCGATCATCTTGCGGCGGCGAAACCGAAAGACCAGGGCAAATATCATAATCCCTATTGCATAGCCAATAGCAGCGGCGAGTGACATGTAGTTCTCCTAATTGGGCTTAAACTAATTGAATCGTGGATGAATAAAATCAGATAATGGATCGAGTTTAAATGGCATCTGTCATTCAACTCATCCAGGCAAACCGTTAAAACGGGTTCTGGTTCTATGGACTTTCAGAAACACACGACTTAAGTCGTG